>JALTLT010000358.1 GCA_027001815.1 Gammaproteobacteria bacterium
GCCCTGTCGCGGGCAGGTTGTGGAAGAGACCGTTTTTCCGCAGCCTGCCGAGCGGGTAGAATAGCCCCCTTTCGATCCCGATTTGCGCCGGACTTCACCGGGAAGTGGTGTCGCGCCGGTCGTCAAGGGGTCACTTTCGGAGACCCTCAACGGATCGGAGCCTCCTTTCGTCTTCCCGGTGCCCGGCCCAGGATCTGGACTCAATGCAGCAACTGATTCGCAACTTTTCCATCATCGCCCACATCGATCACGGCAAATCCACCCTCGCAGACCGGTTCATCCAGATCTGTGGTGGCCTCACCGAACGGGAGATGAAGGAGCAGGTGCTGGACTCCATGGATCTGGAGCGGGAGCGTGGCATCACCATCAAGGCCCAGGCGGTCGCCCTCGACTACCGCGCCGCCGACGGCAACACCTACCAGCTAAACTTCATCGACACCCCCGGTCACGTCGATTTCTCCTATGAGGTCTCGCGCTCCCTGGCGGCCTGCGAGGGGGCCCTGCTGGTGGTGGACGCCTCCCAGGGGGTCGAGGCGCAGAGCGTCGCCAACTGCTATACCGCCATCGATCTCGGTCTCGAGGTGGTGCCGGTGCTCAACAAGATCGACCTCCCTTCCGCAGAGCCGGAGCGGGTCATCGAACAGATCGAGGAGGTGATCGGCATCGAGGCCCACGATGCGGTGCGGGTGAGTGCCAAGACCGGAATAGGCGTCGGGGAACTTCTGGGGGAGCTGGTGAGGCGTATTCCTCCTCCGAAGGGCGATCCCGAAGGTCCGCTCCAGGCACTGATCATCGACTCCTGGTTCGACAATTTCGTCGGGGTGATCTCGCTGGTGCGGGTGGTCAACGGTGAGCTGCGCGCCGGCCAGAAGTTCAAGGTGATGTCCACCGGCAAGGTGCACACCGCCGAGACGGTGGGTGTCTTCACCCCCAAGCGCCGCCCCACCGGCGTTCTCGCCACCGGCCAGGTGGGTTTCGTCATCGCCGGCATCAAGGAGATCGACGGTGCGCCGGTGGGTGATACCCTGACCGGGGCCGACAACCCGGCCCCCGAACCTCTGCCGGGCTTCAAGCATGTCCAGCCGCGGGTCTTCGCCGGTCTCTATCCGGTCGACTCCGACGACTACGAGGCGTTTCGCGAGGCGCTGCAGAAGCTGCGTCTCAACGACGCCGCCCTCCACTTCGAGCCGGAGACATCGCAGGCGCTCGGCTTCGGCTTCCGTTGCGGTTTCCTCGGCATGCTGCACATGGAGATCATCCAGGAGCGGCTGGAGCGGGAGTATGGCCTCGACCTCATCACCACCGCGCCGACGGTGGTGTACGAGGTGCTCACCACCGGTGGCGAGACGCTGGAGATCGACAACCCCGCCTCCCTGCCCGCGGTCAACAAGATCGTCGAGATCCGCGAACCGATCATCGAGGCCACCATCCTGGTCCCCCAGGACTATGTGGGGGCGGTGATCGGCCTCTGCATCGAGAAGCGCGGCGTACAGAAGAACATGCAGTACCTGGGCGGCCAGGTGCAACTGGTCTACGAACTGCCCATGAGCGAGGTGGTTCTCGACTTCTTCGACCGTCTCAAGTCGGTGAGCCGCGGCTACGCCTCCTTCGACTACCACTTCAAGCGCTTCGAGGCCGCCCCCCTGGTCAAGCTGGATATCCTCATTAACGGCGAGAAGGTGGATGCCCTCTCGATCATTGTCCACCGCCAGTTCGCCCAGAAGCGGGGCCGGGAACTGGTGGAGAAGATGAAGGAGATCATCCCCCGGCAGATGTTCGAGGTGGCGATCCAGGCCGCTATCGGCTCCCAGATCATCGCCCGCTCCACCGTCAAGGCGCTGCGCAAGAATGTCACCGCCAAGTGCTATGGCGGTGACATCACGCGCAAGAAGAAGCTTCTGGAGAAACAGAAGGCGGGCAAGAAGCGGATGAAGCAGGTGGGCAAGGTGGAGATCCCCCAGGAGGCCTTCCTGGCGGTGCTGAAGGTTGACAACAAGGGATGACCAGGCCCCTGCGGGGCGACTCCGAGCGAGGATTGACGACACAATGTATCTCGATTTCCCAACCATTCTTTTTTTCGCGGCGCTGTTCACCGGTGGCATCTGGCTGATCGATGCCCGACTCCTCGCCCCGAGGCGTCGACAGGAAGAGGGTGAATCCGGCCGTGAGCCGGTGCTGGTGGAGTACGCCCGCTCCCTCTTCCCCATCATCCTCATCGTGCTGCTGCTGCGCTCCTTCCTGGTCGAGCCCTTCCGCATCCCTTCCGGCTCCATGATGCCCACCCTGCTGGCCGGTGATTTCATCCTCGTCAACAAGTTCGCCTACGGCATCCGCCTGCCGGTGATCAATCGCAAGGTGCTGGAGATCGGCGAGCCGCAGCGGGGGGACGTGGTGGTGTTCCGTTATCCGGAGGATCCCTCCACCGATTTCATCAAGCGGGTGATCGGTCTTCCCGGTGACCATATCCGCTACGTCAACAAGCAGCTGGTGATCAACGGCAAGCCCCTCGAGTACAGCAACGTCGGCATCTACGAGGGCAAGGGAGCAGCCATGAGCGCTTCGGGGAGCATCATTCGAAGCGAGCGCATCGGCGAGGTGGAGCACCAGGTGCTCCTCCATCCCTCCAACGGCTACTACAACTACCCCTGCATGAGAAACGGCGAGTTCACGGTCCCGGCGGGCCACTACTTCGTGATGGGTGACAACCGCGATCGCAGCAACGACAGCCGTTTCTGGTGTGGCGTGCCGGAGGAGAATCTGGTAGGCAAGGCGTTCATGATCTGGATGAACTGGGAGCCGGACGGGGGTGGCGTCAACTGGGAGAGGATTGGTACCATCATTCACTAGCAGGCTGTTGAAAAACACCGTTTTTCGGCAGCCTGTGCCGCGGTGCAGGGATGCACCGCCGTTTTCAATGACGAAAGATCATTGAAAACGTGAGGAAGCCGGAAATCGCATTTTCGGCTTCCGGCGTTGAAAAAGGCCAGGA
>JALTLT010000359.1 GCA_027001815.1 Gammaproteobacteria bacterium
GCCACCGCCCCCACGTCACCCCCTGCGCCCCTTCCGCGGGCCCGAAGCAGCCGTAGCACGCCCGCCCCCAGGCGGGACAGAGGGCGCCACAGCCGGTGGCGGTGACCGGGCCGAGACACGGCTCGCCACGAGTGACGGCCACGCAGGGGTGTCCCCCCCGCTTGCAGGCGAGACAGAGCTTGTCGCGGCTCACCACCGGCGGCGCCCCGGCCAGAAGGGAGGCCACCGCCGCCAGCACCTGT
This sequence comes from Gammaproteobacteria bacterium, assembly GCA_027001815.1. GTDB lineage: Bacteria > Pseudomonadota > Gammaproteobacteria > JALTLT01 > JALTLT01 > JALTLT01. Next base: position 243 of record JALTLT010000359.1, read on the forward strand.
TCACCGTCCACCGGGCAGCCCCACAGCTCCAGATCGACGGCGACGTACCGGGAGGGGGGAGAGGCCTCGGCGAGGGCGTCGATGGTGGAGGGATCGGCATAGAGGGCGGCCACCCACGCCTCCACCCGGGCGGCATTACGCAACGCCTGGATCCCCCCGCTGGAGGCGCAGGCTCCGAGGGTCACCAGCAGACCGCTCCGCTCGCGGATGGCCCGGATCCGTTCGATCTCCGCCATGGTGGAGATGCTCCCCTCCACGAAGGCCACATCCACCGGCGCCTCCGGTGCATCCATGCCCGCCTCCAGGAAGTGGACCAGCTCCACCCGCTCCGCCAGGGCGACGAGCCGCTGCCCCGCGTTGAGAAAGGCGAGCTGGCAACCGTCACAGGAGCTGAACTTGTAGACCCCGACCCTCAACCGACTCTCCATCTCAGAACCCCTTCTGGTGGATCAACGGTTCCAGTTCCGGCCAGGAGAAGACCGGTCCGTCGCGACAGACGAAGGCGCTGCCGAACTGGCAGTGACCGCACAGCCCCACGGCGCACTGCATGTTGCGCTCCATGGAAAGCCAGATGCGTCGTGCCACCACTCCCCGCTCCATGAGACCGTGGGCCGCCGCCACCATCATTGGCTGGGGGCCGCACATCACCGACGCCGTATTCCCGAAATCGAGTTCCAGGCGATCGAACAGGGCCGTCACCGGCCCCTGGATTCCCGGCCATTTCCCGCGCACCACGTCGGCGGCCAGCAGCACCCGGGTCTCCGGCCGCCTGCCCCACTCGTCGTAACGCTCCCGCCACAGCAGATCCTCGCTGTGCTTCACCCCCTGGACGATGGCGACACGGCCGAAGCGACGCCGGCGGTGCATGAGGTAGTCGATGAGTGCCACGGTGGGGGCGCAGCCGAGGCCACCGGTGACCACCGCCACATCGCGCCCCTCGAGGCGCTCCAGGGGCCATCCGCGACCGAAGGGGCCGCGAACCCCGATGCGGTCACCCGGTTGCAGGCGGGCGAGGGCGCGGGTCTCCCGGCCCACCACCCGGATGGTGTGACTGAAGCGCTCCTCATCGTCGGGATCGGAGGAGATGGAGATGGGCACCTCGCCGATCCCTGCCATGTAGAGCATGTTGAACTGGCCCGGCTCGAAGTGCCAGCCGGCAGCCACCCGGGCATCGGTGAAGCGGAGATGGAGGGAGAAGATGGTGGGCGACTCCTGGTCGCGCCCGATCACCTCCGCCTCCCGGGGCAGGAGGGGGTTCATGACGCCTCTCCCAGGATCGCCATCGTCTCGGCGGTGAGATCGATCCCCACCGGGCACCAGGCGATGCAACGGCCGCAGCCGACACAGCCGCTGCGACCATACTGGCGATACCAGCCGTCCAGCTTGTGGGTGAGCCACTGGCGGTAGCGGAGATGGACCGCCTCGCGCAGCACGCGACCGGCGATGTAGCTGTGCTCCGGCGTGAAACAGGAGTCCCAGAGCCTCACCCGCTCGCTCTCCCCCTCCAGGGAAGGGCGCTCCTGGGGCCGGTGACAGAAGCAGGTGGGGCAGACGGCGGTACAGTTGCCGCAGGCGAGGCAGCGATCGCCGGGCCCCTGCCAGTGGGGGTGGTCCAGGCGCCGGAAGAGCGCCCCTTCCACCAGCCCCTCCGGCAGGCGGCGCGACTGCGCCGCCCGGGCGCGGGCGAGCAGCGCCCGACGCGCCGAGGCCTGGGCCGCGGTCACCTCCGGCAGGCCCATGGTGCGCACCAGCCGCCGGCCGGCGGCACTGCCGGCGGCCACCACACAGCCCCCCTCCAGCTCCGTCAGACGCAGATCGTACCCCTCGCGCAACCCCGGTCCATCACCGGTGGAGGCACAGAAACAGGTGGAGGCGGGATGGCCGCACTCCACCACCACCAGCAGCAGCCGCTCGCGGCGGGACGCATAGTGGGGCTCCGGCGCCGCCCCTCCCCCCAGAAAATGGCGATCCTGGAGGCGCAGTGCCGCCACGTCGCAGGGGCGCACACCGATCACCGCCCGCGGTGGACAGTCGGGGAGGGTGGCACGAAAGCGCAACCCGCCGTCGCCGTCCCGCTCCACACGCCACAGCGGCTCCTCCGGGGCGAACACCAGCGGCTTGAGTCCCTGGGGGCCATTGGCCCACTGGAAACAGGCGGCGACACCGCTCTCGCGCAGCCGCACCCGGCCGGGCCCCTGCTCCACCTCCACCCCCCACGGCAGGTCGGCGGGATCGGCCAGGAGATCGTAGACGATCGCCCCCTCCCTCACCTGGGGGCCGACGATCCGGTATCCCGCATCCTCCAGGGTGGCGGTGAGACGATCCATCTGCTGGTGGGCAAGCCAGTACATGACCACTCCTCCTGCATAGGCCGCGGGAAAACCCCGCTTTTCGGCAGCCCGTGTGCGACACGGGGAGGTATCACCGTTTTCAACGGCGGCAACTCATTGAAAACACGAGGGAACGGCAAACCACATTTTTCGTTCCCCGGTCGAAAGGGCCCGGGGACGGGATCCCTCGACATCCTGCCCGGGGTGGAGCCCGGCGGCTGCCGGCGCCGCCGGCGCCACACCTGCCGGGGCCATCCGGCTCGATACCCCCCAGTGTAGTCTGCGGGAGGAGAAGGGGGAGCGGTCGGGGCGCCGAAAGGCGGTGCTCCCCGACAACCTGTTATAATTGGGAGGCCCGGCTCGCGGTCGCCCGCCGTCGGCAACCGGGCCGGGGCCGCGGCGGGGTGCAACGGA
>JALTLT010000360.1 GCA_027001815.1 Gammaproteobacteria bacterium
CCTCCCGGGGGACGCCGTGAACCCATCCTTGGGGGCTCGTCGGCGGCATCCCTGCCGCCAACGCCCCCGGGAGGGCCTTCCCGCCTCTCGGGGCGGAGTGACCTTCAGCTTGAAGTCCGACAGGCTGCTGGCCTCATTGAAAACAGCGGTGCATCCCTGCACCGTGGCACAGGCTGCCGAAAAACGGTGTTTTTCAACAGCCTGCTAAGGAGTCTCCATCACCGCCGCCTCGGTGCAATATCCGGGGTAGAGCAGTTCCAGCGCCTTGCCGGGCAACAGGCCGTGGGGGCGCAGGAGCTGGATCGCCTCGGGGCCCGCATGGCCCAGTTCCGCCAGCCAGGGGGTGGCGTCGAGCGCCAGCGGACGGGCGGCGGGCCCCTCCTCGGGATCCACCTCGACGGTGTCGGTGGCCCGCTCCACCAGCAGGCCGAAGGGGCGTTGCGGGTCGTCGTCCAGGTCGAGGACCAGCACCCGGCTGCTGATCCGGGGCGGACACCCCTCACCGCCCACCAGCATGCAGCCGTCCAGCAGGGGGATCGGCCGCCCGCGGTGGCGGAAGACGCCACGGACGAAGGGGGGCAGGCCGGGCAGCGGCCGGGGATCCCGCCAGGGGAGTACCTCGCGGATCGCCGCCACCGGCAGGGCGCAGGCCTGTCCGTCCAGTTCGAATCGCAGACAGAGCATGGGGGTCGGGCTCCGTGGAGAGGCTCGGGTCACTCCCTTGACATCGGACGCTCCGCCCTTTCCCTTGAATCCCGGCGGGAGGTGGAGCGATAGAGGCCTGTCCGTCCCTCCGGGCCCCAGCGGAAACGGGGGTAGGACCACCAGTACTGCTCCGGCCGCCGGCGGATCAGCCCCTCCATGCCGGCGTTGAGGGCGGTGGCCGCCCGTTCCAGGTCGGGGTCGCCCACCGTCGGGTCGGCGGGGACGAAGTGGAGACGGTAGCCGCGCCCGCGGGGGAGCCGCTCCGCCCAGGCGAAGAAGAGGGCGGCGCCGGTGCGACGCACCATCTTCGCCGGCAGCACCATGGTGTTGGCGGTGACGCCGAAGAAGGGGGCGAAGATCCCGCCGTTGCGCCCCGGGTCCTGATCGGGGAGGATCCCCACCATGCCTCCCTCCTTCAGCACCGCCAGGAGCTGGCGCACGCCGCGGGCGTCGGCCGGTGCCAGGCGTGCGCCGGAACGCTCTCTTCCCGCCACCAGCAGGTCGTTGAGGGCCCCCTTCTGGGGGCGGTAGAGGGTGGTCATGGTGTAGTGGGTGGAGATGAACATGCCCACCATCTCCCAGCAGCCCAGGTGAGGGGAGGCGATGATCACGCCCCGGCCGGCCGACATCGCCTCCCGCACCGCACCGAACCCCTCCACCTCGCGGGCCAGCGCCTGGACCCGGCCCGCCGGCCAGAGCTGCATGGGGCCGTTCTCGGCGAACATCTTGCCGGTCTCCACCATGCAGGCGTGGAGGATGCGGCGCCGCTCGGCGGCGGGCAGGTCGGCCAGGCAGAGGTCGATGTTGATGCGGGCGATGCGGGTCATCTTGAGGGGGAGGCGGCCGGCCAGCCAGCCGGCAGCGGCCCCGAGGGCGTGGACCGCCGGCAGGGGGAGGAGGGCGATCAGGCGCAGCAGGAGGACGGTGAGTCGATCCACGATCAGTCCGGCGCCCCCGGCTCGCCCCCCTCCTCCAGGAGGCCCGAGTCGTCGCGTGCCAGGAGGGCCGCGGCGCGGGCGGCATCCTTCTCGGGGACCCGCAGGCGGATACCGCCGACGGCGATGCTGTAGAGCCAGTCGGTCTGCACCAGGTGCTCGTCGGCCAGCACCGCGTCGATCCCCTCCGACTGCAGTCGGCCCAGGGCCAGGTGGGCGTTGAAGATGTCGTCGAAGGTGGCCACCACCACGCGCTTCATTCGGCACGGCTCCGGGCCATCAGGGGACGCATGGCGGTGAGCAGGTTGCGGAACAGGTTGGGGTTGTAGCGCTCCTCGCCGGCCAGGAGCTGCTTCATGTGCCAGCGCTGGGTGGGGGTGTCGACGCAGGAGGGGCAGTTCTCCACGATCACCGGCAGGCCGGCGTCACGGGCGAAGTCGGCGAGCTGCCGCTCGCGGGCGTAGACCAGTGGCCGGATCACCCGCAGATCCCCCTCGCGCACCGTGTAGTGGGCCTTCATGGTGCGCAACTGGCCGCCGTGGAAGGCGGACATCAGGAAGCTCTCGGCGAGGTCGTCCAGGTGCTGGGCCAGGGCCAGCACGTTCCACCCCTCGCGGCGCAGGGTGGAGTAGAGGATGCCGCGCTTCATGCGCGCGCACCAGGAACAGTAGGAGGGCTTGTCCATGTGCTCGAGACCGGTCTCGAGGATCGGGTGGCGCTCGAAGAGGTAGGGGATGCCGAGGGTCGGCACGATCTCGCGCAGGGGCGAGGGATCGAAGCCGTCGGAGATGGGATCGACGGTGACCGCCCCCAGCTCGAAGCGGACCGGGGCGTAGCGGCGCAGGTGGTTGAGCATCACCAGCAGCGACCAGCTATCCTTGCCGCCGGAGAGCCCCACCAGGATGCGGTCCCCCTCGCGGATCATCTCGTAGTCGGCGATGGCGCGGCCCAGCAGGCGCATCAGGCTGCGCGGCGGTTTTACCGCGGAGAGGGGGGGAGAACCGGTCTGGGGGGCCTGCTGATGCATGGCGTGTGGGCTCTGGAGGCTCTGCTGCAGTGCGTGAAGTGCTTCGGAAATGGTAGCACAGGCGAAGGGTGCGGGGAGCCGGTCCGGCTGTTGCATGGAGGTGGGACGGCGCCGGATTTCCGGCATGGTAGAATGACTGACGTGCTGCACGGATGCACCGCTGTTTTCTAAGGAAACTCTGAACAATTCATCCCTGAATTGTCAGAGTACGGGAGCCGAAAAACGCGGTTTTCGGCTCCCTTGCAAAATCAATCACCTGCGGTGATTGATTTTGGCGGCACATCCCTGTGCCGCAGG
>JALTLT010000361.1 GCA_027001815.1 Gammaproteobacteria bacterium
CCCTCCCCATCACCTACGACGAGGCGACCGGCCGGCTCGACCTGCCCGCCCGCAAGGCCCATGGCGAAAGGGCTTCTGCTTGACCGTGGGGCGCTCGCTTCGCGCCTCGAAAAACGCTTCCTCCGCGACCGCGCCGAATGGCTGACCGGCGGCGGGACCTGGCCCCTGCAGCTTCCCCTGGGGGTGCCCACCGAAGCCGAGGCGCAGGTCAGGCTCGCCGAGGTCGATCGCTGGCAGCGGGCCTGGCGGGACTGGAGTGGCCCGGGCACACTGGTCTGGATCGAGCGGTGCTGGCCCCGCCTGGGCACCCAGCGGCTGCCGCAGGCTCTGGGCTTCGATGGCCCCCGGCAGGTCGCCGCCTTCCTCGGCCGGAATGACGAATGGCAGCAGGCCGAGGCGCGCCTCGGGGCCGTGCGCGAGCGCTGGCCCGCTGCTGCCTCGCTCGCCGCCCGCCACTGGCCCGTGCTCGCCGAATGGCCGGAGGCCGAGTTCGAACGGCTGCTCGCCCTGCTGGACTGGCTGGTCCGTCACCCCGATTCCGGCCTGCTGCCCCGCCAGCTCCCCGTGCCCGGAGTGGACGGCAAATGGCTGGAACGCCACCGGCGGGTGATCGCCGCCTGGCTCGCCGGCCTCGGCGGCGGGGAAGCCGGAGGCGACTTGATCGAGCTGGCCGGGCTGCGCCGCCCGCCGGCACGGCTGCGGTTGCGCCTGCTCGATCCCCGGCTGCGTGCCGCCTGCGGCGGCCTGGGCGACATCGAGGCCCCGTTGCCCGAGATCGCGCGCCTGGAACTCCCGGTGCGCTGCGCCTTCATCGTCGAGAACCTCCAGACCGGGCTGGCCTTCGACGACCTGCCGGGCAGCCTGGTGTTCATGCAACAGGGCTACGACGTGGCCGCCTTCGGCGATATCCCCTGGCTGCGGGAGATCCCCGTCTTCTATTGGGGCGACATCGACACCCACGGGCTGGCCATCCTCGACCGCCTGCGCGCCCACCTGCCGCAGGTCCGCTCCCTGCTCATGGACGAGGCCACCCTGCTTGCCTTCCGCGGACTCTGGGGCCACGAGCCCCGGCAGGCCGCGCCGGAGCGGCTCGACCGCCTGCGACCGGACGAGGCGCGGCTCTACCGGGATCTGCGCCGCGGTCGCTGGGGCCCCGCCGTGCGCCTCGAACAGGAACGCATCGCCTGGCCCCATGCCGCCGAACGCCTCCGGGCCGCCCTGAACCTTCGAGTCGATATCAGTTGAGTGAGGCGGTGGAGGCGGGTCGGGGCGACGGGCGCGGTGGATCAGTGATCGCCGAGGTGCCGTTCCAGATCGGCCACTGGCCGGAAGCGTATGGCATCCGATGGTCTGGTCACGGAAGGCGTAACTATCGAATTGATCGTAACCGAAAGTTTGCTGATGTCAGGGGGGAGGCGCCCGTTCGGGCCGTGCGGGTTGGGGTCAATGGTGGCTGTTTGTGTCCTTATCTGGCAAGGAAACTCTGAACAATTCATCCCTGAATTGTCAGAGTACGGGAGCCGAAAAACGCGGTTTTCGGCTCCCTTGCAAAATCGATCACCTGCGGTGATTGATTTTGGCGGCACATCCCTGTGCCGCAGGAATCTCTGAATAAATCAGAGATTCCGTAAGTCAGCAGGCTGTTGAAAAAGGCCAGGACGGCCTTTTTCAACAGCCTGCTACTCCTGCCGCCACTTTTCCTGTGTTAACCTCCGGCTCATGAGAACGAGAATCGCAATCCTTTGCATCCTGGTGCTCGGCCTCGCTCTCTGGCCGTTGACCGATCGCGCCCTTGCCGCGCCCGCGCCCCCCTTCGAACTGCCCGATCTGGAGGGGCGCGCCACCCGGCTGACCACCCTCACGGCGGGAGGAACGGTGCTGCTGATCTTCTGGACCACAGAGTGCGTCTACTGCTACGCCCACATCCGTGACCTCAATGCCCTCCAGGAGCGGTATGGGGAGCGGGGATTGCAGGTGGTCGGTATCAACATCGGCGGCGAACCGCGGCAGGAGGTGGCGCTCTACGCGCAGGAGAACGGGGTCCGCTACCGGCTCCTGGCCGACCCGGCGGCGAACCTGGACGTGGCCGAGGCCTACCGGGTGCCCGGGACCCCCACCTTCGTGCTGGTGGACCGGCAGGGAGAGCTGCGCTACCGGGGCCACCGCCTGGCGGAGGTGGAGGCGCGACTGCCCGCCCTGCTCGAGGGGGGAGGAGGTGTGCCGTGAGGGGATTGGCCAATCCCCTTCCAATCTGGGTGCTGCTGGCCACGTGGCTCTGTGCGGGGGCGGCTTTCGCTGCTCCCGATGCCGACCTCCGGGAGGCGCGACGTCCGGCCACCGCCCCCGAACGACTGGTAGAGCTGGCGGCGGACGAGGCCTGGGAGGTGAGGCGGGCAGTGGCCGCCAACCGGCGCACGCCGGTCGCCGCGCTCGAGCGGCTCGCCGTGGATCCGGATCGGCGGGTGCGCATCGCCGTGGCGACCAACCTCTCGACCCCCTTGCCTCTCTTCCGGCGTCTGGCCGCCGATCCCGACCCCCAGGTGCGGATGGTGGTGGCCCGCTTCGAATACGTGCCGGCGGAGGTCCTGCGGATCCTCGCCGGAGATGCCGATCCGGCCATCCGTCTCGAGGTGGCGCGCGCCTGGAACAGCGACGAGGCGACCCTGAAGCGGCTGCTGGCCGACGACTACGGGGAGATCCGCCAGGCGGCGCGACAGGGGCTGGCCCGTCTGCTCGGGGAGGAGTGAGACCCCCGCTCAGGCGCTCTTGTGCCGGTACTCGCAGAGATCGCGAATGATGCACTCCCCGCATCGGGGCTTGCGGGCGGTGCAGACGTATCGGCCGTGGAGGATGAGCCAGTGGTGGGCGTCGTGGAGGAACTCCTTCGGCACCACCCGCATCAGCCGCTCCTCCACCTCCTTCACGTTCTTCCCCTTGGCGATACCGGTGCGGTTGGCGACCCGGAAGATGTGGGTGTCCACGGCGATGACGGGCTGGCCGAAGGCGGTGTTGAGGATCACGTTGGCGGTCTTGCGGCCGACGCCCGGCAGTGCCTCCAGTGCCTTGCGGTCGGTGGGGACCTCTCCTCCGTACTGCTCCTCCAGGATACGGGAGAGGGCGATGATGTTCTTCGCCTTGTTGTTGAAGAGGCCGATGGTCCGGATGTAGGACTTGAGTCGCTCTTCGCCCAGTTCCAGCATCTCGCGCGGGGTCCGCACCACCTCGAAGAGCTCCCGGGTCGCCTTGTTGACCCCCACGTCGGTGGCCTGGGCGGAGAGTACCACGGCGATCAGCAACTGGTAGGTGTTGCCGTATTTCAGCTCGGTGGTGGGGTGGGGATTGGCCGCCCGCAGGCGTTCGAAGATCTGCTGCCGTTTCTCGCGATTCATGGTGTCGGTCTGGAGGAGGGGGTCAACGGGAGCGCGGGCGCTCGGCGACGGTCAGTTCGGCGATGAACCCCTTTTCGCCGCGCAGGCCGCCGAGTCGGATCACGCTGCCCGGCTTCTGTCGCGCCACCCGTTCCAGCAGGTCGCGGGCGTCGATCAGCGGCTCGCCGTTGAACTCCAGGAGGATGTCCCCCTGGCGCAGGCCGGCGCGGGCGGCGGGGCTGTCGCGGTAGATGCCCGCCAGCACCACCCCGCGCACCTCGCGCAGATGGAATGCCTCTGCGAGGCGCGGGGTGACGTTGTTGATGGAGACGCCGATCCAGCCACGGATCACCCGGCCGTGCTCGATGATCTCCGTCATCACCTCCTTGGCCAGGTCCACCGGGATGGCGAAGCCGATCCCCTGGGAGCCCCCGGTGCGGGAGTAGATGGCGGTGTTGATGCCGATCAGTTCACCGGCCGGGTTGATCAGCGCCCCGCCGGAGTTGCCCGGGTTGATGGCGGCATCGGTCTGGATGAAGTTTTCGAAGGTGGAGAGGCCGAGCCGCTTGCGTCCGGTGGCACTGACGATGCCCAGGGTCACCGTCTGGCCGACGCCGAAGGGGTTGCCGATGGCCAGTACCACGTCGCCTACCCGCATGGCGGTGGAGTCGCCGAGGACGATGGCCGGCAGATCGTCCAGGTCCACCTTGAGGACCGCCAGGTCGGTATCGGGGTCGCTGCCCACCAGGGTGGCGCGGGTGCTGCGGCCGTCGCGAAGCAGGATCTCGATCTCGTCGGCGCCGGCGATCACGTGGTTGCTGGTGATCACGTAGCCCTGGCGACTGAAGAGCACTCCCGAGCCGAGGCTGGTCTCGAGCTGCCGGCGCGGTCGCACGGCGGGATTGCCGTCGAAGAAGCGGCGGAAGAGGGGGTCGTCCAGCAGCGAGGGGCGCCGCTCCACCACCTTGGTGGAGTAGATGTTGACCACCGACGGGGCCGCCTTCTCCACCGCGTCGGCGAACGAGGGGAGCATGGCCGCCGGCGAGGCGGTGGGTACGCCGCTCTCCCGAACCTCCACCACCGGCCGGCTCTCCTGCAGGAGTTCCGGTTTGAGCAGCAGCACCAGCAGGGCCGCCACCAGGCCGACGGTGATGGACTGGGAGAGAAAGATCAGGATTCCGCGCAGTTGCATCTGCCGAAGTGTACCCAAAGTGGTGCATAATTGCAGGCCCGACACCGCCCTGGGGCGATATCCGGGCTTCGCGCCACCGATCCGAAGGAGTGAGTCACATGGCCGCGCTCAACGAACTGCTCGACTATACCCACCGTTTTCTCGAGGTGGATCGCTTCGACGACTACGCTCCCAACGGCCTTCAGGTGGAGGGGGAGCGCGAGATCGGGCTGCTGGTGGGGGGCGTTACCGCCTCCCAGTCGCTGCTCGATGCCGCCGCCGAGGCGGGGGCGGATGCGGTGCTGGTCCACCACGGCTTCTTCTGGAAGGGGGAGTCGCCGGTGATCACCGGCATGAAGTATCGCCGCATCCGGCGGTTGATCGACGCGGGCATGGCCCTCATCGCCTATCACCTCCCCCTCGACGCCCACCCCGAGGTGGGCAACAACGCCCTTCTCGGCCGCCTCCTGCAGTTCGAGGTGGAGGGGAGCCTGCCGCCGGAGAGCGGGGCGGAGCTGGTGTGGCACGGCCGCCCGCGCACCCCCATGAGTGCCGAGGCGCTGGCCGCCCGCATCGGCGAGGCGCTGGGCCGGGAGCCGCTCCATATCGAGGGGGGGCCGGAGACCATCCGTACCATTGGCTGGTGCAGCGGAGCCGCCCAGGGATACCTCCCCCAGGCCGCCGCCGCCGGCCTCGATGCCTACATCAGCGGCGAGATATCCGAACAGACCGTCCACGTCGCCCGTGAGCTGGGCATCCACTACTTCTCCGCCGGCCACCACGCCACCGAACGCCAGGGCGTCCAGGCACTCGGTGGCCATCTTGCCAAGGTTTTCGGCCTGGAGTTCCGTTTCCTCGATATTCCCAACCCTGTCTGATCCCGGATGGGAGAGGGGTGGAGACGGGGCCAGGCGACTCGCGGGCCTGTCGGGAAAGCGATGGATGTCGCTGTTCCGCACGCCAATCCCTGATGAAAGAGGGGGCATACGGAGGCTCCGGGAAAACGATATTGGAAACCCTGAACAATTCATCCCTGAACAAGTCAGAGATTCCTTTTGACTTTTCTCTCGCGATCATCCGGCGATTTGATCTGGATCAATCCGGAATATTAGCAATATGTGAAAAATGGTCGGCCATCTGCTAGAATCGGGCCGCTTCAGCTTTTGGCTCCCTGGCGGTCCGAGGGCCGGCGTCCAGGCGACCACCGCGGGTTGTTGCATAACCTCTTTGGAAGAGATTTTTGGGGAGAAGGTGAATGAGTGAAGAAGGCGTGGATCTCGGCAAACGCCGATTCCTGATCGCCGCTACCAGTGTGGTCGGCGCTGCCGGCGCAGTGGCGGTGGCAATACCGTTCATAAGCTACATGCTTCCCAGTGCGCGGGCCCGGGCGGCCGGCGCGCCGGTCGAGGCGGACATCAGCAAGCTCGAGCCGGGCCAGCTCATCCGCGTCCAGTGGCGCGGCCAGCCGGTGTGGATCCTCAAGCGCACCGAACAGATGCTGAAGGATCTGGAAAGCCTGGTCGACAGCCTCAACGATCCCAACTCCGATGTCGAGGATCAGCAGCCGTCCTACGCCAAGAACAAGTATCGATCCATCAAGCCGGAGATCCTGGTGGCGATCGGTATCTGCACCCATCTCGGCTGCTCCCCCACCTACCGCCCCGAAGTGGCTCCGGAGGACCTGGGTCCGGAATGGAAGGGTGGTTTCTTCTGCCCCTGCCACGGGTCGCGCTTCGACCTGGCCGGGCGGGTGTACAAGGGTGTGCCCGCGCAGCTCAATCTCAAGATCCCGCCCCACCGCTATCTCAGCGACAGCGTAATTCTGGTGGGTGAAGACGAAGGAGTCTCCTGATGAGTGCGATGAAGAATTTCGTGGGCTGGATCGACGAGCGCTTCCCGCTCACCAAGATGTGGGAAGAGCATCTCTCCAAGTACTACGCACCGAAGAACTTCAACTTCTGGTACTTCTTCGGTTCCCTTGCCCTGATGGTGCTGGTCATCCAGATCGTCACCGGCATCTTTCTGACCATGAACTACAAGCCCGACGCGACTCTCGCCTTCGGCTCCGTCGAGTACATCATGCGCGACGTGAACTGGGGCTGGCTGATCCGTTACATGCACTCCACCGGTGCGTCGGCCTTCTTCATCGTGGTCTACCTGCACATGTTCCGGGGTCTGATCTACGGCTCCTACCGCAAGCCGCGGGAGCTGATCTGGATCTTCGGCATGTTCATCTACGTGGCGCTGATGGCCGAGGCCTTCATGGGCTATCTCCTCCCCTGGGGGCAGATGTCCTACTGGGGTGCCCAGGTGATCATCTCCCTGTTCGGGGCCATTCCCTTCGGCATCGGCGATGTGCTCTCCGAATGGATCCGCGGCGACTTCGTGGTCTCCGACGCGACCCTCAACCGCTTCTTCGCCTTCCACGTGATCGCCGTGCCGATCATCCTGCTGGCGCTGGTGGTGCTGCACATCATCGCCCTCCACGAGGTGGGTTCCAACAATCCCGACGGCGTGGAGATCAAGAAGAACAAGGGTCCGGACGGCATTCCGCTTGACGGTATCCCCTTCCATCCCTACTACACCGTGAAGGACATCGTCGGCGTGGTGGTGTTCCTGATCTTCTTCTCGGCGGTGATCTTCTTCATCCCCGAGATGGGCGGCTGGTTCCTGGAGCCCGACAATTTCCTGCCGGCCAACCCCCTGAAGACCCCCGAGCACATCGTGCCCCTGTGGTACTTCACCCCCTTCTACGCCATCCTGCGGGCCGTGCCTTCCAAGTTCGGCGGCGTGGTGGCCATGGGAGCGGCGATCTTCGTGCTGTTCCTGCTGCCGTGGCTGGATCGCGCCCGGGTCAAGTCGATCCGCTACCGGGGCGCCATCTACAAGGCTGCGCTGGCGATCTTCGTGGTCAGCTTCATTGCCCTCGGCTGGCTGGGTACCCAGCCGGCGACGCCGACGCTGACCAACTTCGCTCGGCTGTTCTCGATTCTCTACTTTGCGTTCTTCCTGCTGATGCCCGTCATCACCAGGATCGACAGGACCAAGCCGGAACCGGAGAGGGTGACGCACTGATGAAAAAGAAGATTCTCGCATTGCTCGTACTGCTTGTGCCGTCCCTGGGCATGGCCTCCGGCGGTGGATTCGAACCCTTCAAGGTCGACGTCGACCTGCACAACAAGGATTCGCTCCGCAACGGCGCCAAGTATTTCGTCAACTACTGCATGGGCTGCCATTCGCTCAAGTACATGATGTACCAGCGGATGGGCGACGATCTGGGGCTCACCAAGGAACAGGTGGAGGAGAACCTGATCTTCACCGGCGCCAAGATCGGTGACTACATGACCATCTCCATGCCTGAAGCCCAGGCGAGCGAGTGGTTCGGCACCGCGCCGCCCGACCTGACCCTGGTGACCCGCAATCGTGGTGCCGACTGGCTCTACACCTATCTGCTCACCTTCTACGTGGACGACTCGCGTCCCTTCGGTGTCAACAACCTGATGTTCAAGGACGTGGGCATGCCGCACGTGCTGTGGGAGCTGCAGGGGCTGCAGAAGGCGGTGTTCGAGGAGAGCACCGACGAGCATGGCAACAAGACCCGCCACTTCGTCCGGTTCGAAAAGATCAGCGATGGGCAGCTCTCTGACGCGGAGTACGAGAAGGCGGTGCGCGACCTGGTCGCCTTCCTGGTCTACGCCGGAGAGCCCGCCAAGCTGGTGCGCTATCAGCTCGGTGTGTGGGTGATCCTGTTCCTGCTGGTGCTGCTGGTGGTATCCTACGCACTCAAGAAGGAATACTGGAAGGACGTCCATTGATGCGTCCGGCGGGCCGTCCTTCCGGCGGCCCGCCCCCAGACAAACATAGAATGTCTGACCGGGCGGGGCGGCGTGATGCCGCCCCGAACCCGTTTTTCCGTTTCTATCAGGGGAGTGTTCCATGGGCGTGATCGCCAACCGTCGTTCCGTGATGACCCTCTTTTCGGACCCCGTCGACCCCTACAGCCATCGTGTCCGCCTGGTTCTCGCCGAGAAGGGGATCACCTTCGAGGTGGTGGACGTGGAGCCGGGCAACCTGCCCGAGGACCTCATCGACCTCAATCCCTATCAGTCGGTGCCGACGCTGGTGGATCGTGAGCTGGTGCTCTACGACTCGCGGGTGATCATGGAGTACCTGGACGAGCGGTTTCCCCATCCGCCGCTGATGCCGGTGGATCCCGTGTCGCGGGCCAAGATGCTGCTGGCCATGTATCGTATCGAGACCGACTGGTACAGCCTGGTGAGTGATCTTCAGGGAGGCGACACCAAGACCCGCAACAAGGCGGCGAAGATGCTGCGCGACTCCATCGCCGCCGCCGACGAGGTGTTCGCCTTCAAGCCGTGGTTCCTGAGCGACGAGTTCAGTCTCGCCGACTGTCTCATCGGCCCGCTGCTCTGGAGGCTTCCCGCCTGGGGTGTCGAGCTGCCCGCCCAGGCCAAGGGAGTGCGCGCCTACATGGAGCGGCTCTTCGGCCGCGAATCCTTCCAGGCCAGCCTCACCGAGGCGGAACGGGAGATGGTGGAGTAGCCCCGCCGTCCAGCGCCATGACCCCCAGCCGTCCCTACATGTTGCGAGCCCTCTACGACTGGATCGTCGACAACGGTCTCACCCCCTACATCCTGGTGGATGCCGGACATCCCGGCGTGGAGGTTCCGCGGGAGCATGTGCAGGAGGGGCAGATCGTCCTCAATATCGCGCCGGGAGCGGTTCAGGGGCTCGATCTGGGCAACGAGGAGGTGGTATTCAGTGCCCGTTTCGCCGGGGTGGCGCGCCACCTGGTGGTCCCGGTGATGGGGATCATCGCCATCTACGCCCGGGAGAACAACCGGGGCATGGTCTTTGCGCCGGAAGAGGAGTCGCCACCCCCCGGCGACGACACGCCCGAGCCTCCCTCGAAGGGCTCCCGCCCCTCGCTCAAGGTGGTCAAGTAGGGTCTCTCAGCCCCTGCCCCTGTCGGGCAGGCCCTTGTCGGGATTGAGGATCCCATCCGGATCGAACGCCCTCTTGATGCCCCGCATCAGCGAGAGCGCTGTCGCCGAGAGTTCCCGGGAGACGAACTCCCGCTTCTCCCTCCCCACCCCGTGCTCCCCCGAGAGGGTGCCGCCGAGATCCAGCACCAGATCGAAGAGGGCGTCGAGACAGGCGCCGGCCCTCTCCTCTTCTCCGGGGTTGGAGGGGTCGAAGAGCAGGTTGACATGGATGTTGCCGTTTCCGGCGTGTCCGAAGTTGACGATCAGGATCCGATGGCGGGCCGAGAGACGGCGCAGGCCCTCGATCAGGTGGGGGATGCGGGAGACCGGCACCACCACGTCTTCGTTGATCTTCCGGGGAGCGGCGTTCCGCAGGGCGGGGGAGAGGGCCTTGCGCACCCGCCAGAGTTCGGCAGCCTCCTGTTCGTCCGCAGCGCTTCTCCACTCCAGCAGCCCCTCCCCGCCGGCCGCCGCGGCGACGGCCCCGGTCAGCGGATCGAGGGCAGAGGCCATGCCGTCCACCTCGATGAGCAGGACCGCTCCCGCCCCCTTCGGGAGATCCAGAGCGCCGTCGCCATGCCGGCGGAGGAGGGCCAGGGCGGCGGCGTCCATGAACTCGAGGGCGCAGGGCCGGGCCGGCTGGGCCATGATTCGCGAGACAGCGGCTGCGGCTGCGCCGATGTCCCGGTAGACGCCGCGCAGGGTACGGCGCGCCTCGGGCAGGGGGGTGAGTCGCAGAGTCGCCTCGGTGATCACCGCCAGGGTGCCCTCGGATCCGATCAGAAGCCGGGTGAGGTCGAGCCCCACCACCCCCTTGGTGGTGCGAACGCCGCACTCCAGGAGGTCGCCCGCGCCGGTCACTGCGCGCAGGCCGAGGGTATTCTCGCGCGGTGTTCCGTACTTCACCGCCCGCGGCCCCGCCGAGTTGCACGCCAGGTTCCCGCCGACGGTGCAGAAAGGGGCGCTGGTGGGGTCGGGTGGCCAGAAGAGGGCATGGGCGGCGGCGGCCTCCTGGAGTGCGGCATTGGTGACACCCGGCTGTACCACGGCCAGGGAGTCGGCGGGGTCGAGTTCGAGGATGCGGTCCATGCGCTCCAGGGAGAGGAGCAGCCCGCCAGGGAGGGGAATCGCCGCGCCGGCGGTTCCGGTCCCCCGCCCCCGCGCCGTGAGTGGTACACCGAAACGGCGGCAGAGGCGCACGAGCTCCACCACCTCCCGCTCCTCGCGGGGCAGCACCACGCAGCCGGGCAGGGTGTGGCGGCGGCTGTTGTCCTGGCCGTAGGGCCAGCGGTCGGCCGGCTCGACGAGCAGGCTCTCCTCCGGGAGCAGCGCCTCCAGCTCGCGGAGCAGCGGATCGGGGAAGTGGTCGTTCAATCCAGATACTCGAAGAGCTTGACGACCTTCTTCACGCCACGCATCACGCGCACCTTCTCGACCACCGCGTCTGCCTCCGACCTTCTCACCAGTCCCATCAGGTAGACGGTGCCGCCACGAGTGACCACCTTGATGCGCATCGGATTGTGATCGAGGTCCTCCATGCCCAGGAGGGCGGTCTTGACACGGGTCGCCAGCCAGAGATCGGCCGTCCGATTGCTGAAAGAGGCGGCGGGAGCGATCACGAGCTGGTCGTGCACGCGTCGCACCCCCTCCGCCTGGCGGGCGATGGTCACCGCCTCTCCGCGCAGCGCCGGCGAGGGTACCTCTCCGGCGAGCAGCACG
>JALTLT010000362.1 GCA_027001815.1 Gammaproteobacteria bacterium
AAGGGAGGCCGGCACCGTCAGCCCACAGCCACCGACCGACAAGAAGAAAAAACGGCTCAGATAATCAGGTATGGGGCAATAGCGGTGCGGAATGGACGCTTACGTGCAATTCACGATAATGTTTGGTTTGCCCCTCTCCCTGCTATGAAACCCAGGTTGCCCACACGCGCCGAGTCAGTGAATTCTGGTAAGATATCCGCCCCCTTTTTTCCAGAGATTCCACAGCGCCATGACCCTTGGAAGCGAATACGATGTCATCGTGGTCGGTGGTGGCCATGCCGGCACTGAGGCGGCGCTTGCTGCCGCGCGCATGGGGGCGGAAACGCTGCTGCTCACCCAAAACCTGGACACCCTCGGCCAGATGAGCTGCAATCCGGCGATCGGCGGCATCGGCAAGGGCCACCTGGTGCGGGAGATCGACGCCATGGGGGGATTCATGGCCCTGGGCGCCGACCGGGCGGGGATCCAGTTCCGGGTGCTGAACGCCCGCAAGGGCCCCGCCGTGCGTGCCACTCGAGCCCAGGCGGACCGGATGCTCTACCGCCAGGCGGCCCGCGCGTCCCTGGAGAACCAGCCGCGGCTGGCCCTCTTCCAGCAGGCGGTGGAGGATCTGCTGGTGGAAGGGGCGCGGGTCACCGGTGTGGTGACCCAGATGGGCCTCACCATCCGTGCCCGCGCAGTGGTGCTGACCGTCGGCACCTTCCTGGGCGGAAGGATCCACGTGGGGCTGGCCAACCACGAAGGGGGACGGGCCGGGGATCCCCCCGCCAACGCCCTGGCGCGGCGGCTGCGGGAGCTCCCCTTCCGGGTGGAGCGGCTCAAGACCGGCACGCCGCCGCGCATCGACGGCAGGACGGTCGACTTTTCGGTGATGCAGGAGCAGCCGGGGGACGATCCCGCCCCCTTCTTCTCCACCCGTGCGACGGAGGAGGGCCATCCCCGCCAGGTGAGCTGCCACATCACCCACACAAACGAGAGGACCCACGAGATCATCCGTGGCGGACTCGATCGCTCGCCCATGTACAGCGGGGTGATCGAAGGGGTGGGGCCCCGTTACTGCCCCTCCATCGAGGACAAGGTGGTGCGCTTCGCCGAACGCGCCTCCCATCAGATCTTCGTCGAGCCTGAGGGGCTCACCACCCGCGAGCTCTACCCCAACGGCATCTCCACCAGCCTGCCGTGGGACGTGCAGGAGGCGCTGGTCCGTTCCATCCGCGGCTTCGAGCGGGCGCACATCACCCGCCCCGGCTACGCCATCGAGTACGACTTCTTCGATCCGCGGGACCTCCAGCCCACCCTGGAGACCCGCCACCTGGAGGGGCTCTTCTTCGCCGGGCAGATCAACGGCACCACCGGCTACGAGGAGGCGGCCGCCCAGGGACTGCTGGCCGGGATCAACGCCGCCGTCCGGGTGCTGGAGCGCGAGCCGTGGTACCCGCGCCGCGACCAGGCCTACCTGGGGGTGCTGGTGGACGACCTGATCACCCGCGGCACTTCGGAGCCCTACCGCATGTTCACCTCTCGCGCAGAGCATCGCCTGCTGCTGCGCGAGGACAACGCCGACCTGCGTCTCACCCCAGTGGCCCGGGAGCTGGGGCTGGTGGACGAGGCGCAGTGGATCGCCTTCGAGCGAAAGCGGGAGGCGATCGAGCGGGAGCGCCAGCGGTTGCGGGAGATCCTGGTGCGACCCGGTTCCGAGGCGGCGCGCGCTGCCGAGGGGTGGCTGGAGCGGCCGCTGGCCCGCGAGCAGCGGGCGCTGGAACTGCTCGCCCGGCCGGAGGCCAGCTATGAGAGGCTGATCGCCCTCCCGGGTGTGGGCCCGGGGGTCGAGGACCCCGCCGTGGCCGAGCAGATCGAGATCCAGGCCCGCTACGCCGGCTACATCGAGCGGCAGCAGGCGGAGATCGAGAAGCTGCGCCGTCACGAGGAGACCGAGCTTCCGGAGGACCTTGACTACCGCCAGGTGCGCGGCCTCTCCGCCGAGGTGACCGAAAAGCTGCAGCGTCATCGCCCGGCGACCCTCGGCCAGGCGGGCCGCATACCTGGCGTCACCCCCGCTGCCATCTCGCTGCTGCTGGTCCATCTGAGGAGACTCTGAACGGAGGGGAGTGAGCCGGCGGAATCGTATAGCTCCTGCTCCCCCTCTCCCTCCCTCGCAACCCCCTTGCGGGTGGTCTATGCTGGGATCTGCCGAATGCCGACGTGAGGGTCCTGCCGTTCCTCGGGGCCCCTGCGCAAGCTGCCGGAAGCCGACGGAATGCGCATGTCCGCCAGGTTCCCGTGCGCCCCGAAGGAGGGCTCCACATGAAGAATCCCGATCGCGACACCGTGGCTCACCTCGATGCGCTGCCCAACATCGGGCCGGCCATGGCGCGGGATCTCCGCCGCGTTGGCATCGACCATCCCCTCCAGTTGCGGGGCCGGGATGCCGATGAACTCTACAGGAAGCTGTGCGAGGTGACCGGGAGACGTCACGACCCCTGTGTGATCGACGTCTTCCGCTCCGCGATCCGCTTCATGGAGGGTGACGAGGCGCGCCCCTGGTGGGCCTACACGCCGTTGCGCAAGGCGGCGGAGCGGGGGGAGTGACCACCCCGGGTCGGTGACTCCTCGTCACGCCGCCCGTGTCGGGTCACGCCGCAGGACCGCCGCCACCAGAGAGAGGGGGCGTGGCGGTTGCACACCACCTTGGTAGGTCGCGGTGACGATCGCTTTCTTGCAGATTCCGACCTGCTCTTCTGCACGAGGAGCGCCCTGTTCACACCAAACGAGGATCGAGAAGTATGAGTGATTCGAAAAACGACGTCTCGCTGGAGAATCCCACCCGCCGTGGCCTGCTGATGGGGGCTGCAGCCGTCGGTGTCGCCATGGCCGGCAACGCCGTGGCCGCCATGCACGAGCATCACCACGGTCCCGCGGCCGATCCGGCGGTGATCGATGCCGCC
>JALTLT010000363.1 GCA_027001815.1 Gammaproteobacteria bacterium
CACCGTTTTTCGGCAGCCTGTGCCGCGGTGCAGGGATGCACCGCCGTTTTCAATGACGAAAGATCATTGAAAACGTGAGGAAGCCGGAAATCGCATTTTCGGCTTCCGGCGTTGAAAAAGGCCAGGACGGCCTTTTTCAACATCCTGCTGTGTTTGCAAACAGAATCTTCCCTATATTGGCGGGTAACGATCTGTTCCCGGCACGCTCCGCCGGCGCCTGCACGCCTGGCGCGCCCGATTGCACCGCTTTTCGCGCAAGCCGTAGCGAGGGCTACGCCTTGCGCTGCAGGGCGGCACACGTGAACACGCCAGACGCACATCCATCCGGCAGCTTCACGCAACTTTCGGGCTAGCGGTGCGGGCAGGGGGTGGAGGCTCTTGTGTCTGGACCCACGGGGCCCCGGAGGGGAGAATGGGCGCGGGAGGCACCTCTCCCGTGAAGACGGCGTCTCTTCCGCCGCACGAGGTGATGTGACCTGCGTGGATTCGATCGACCAGATACTCCTGTTCCTGATCTCGCTGGTGGCCAACACCTTTTCCGCCTTTTCCGGAGGCGGGGCAGGGCTGGTGCAACTGCCGGCCATTCTGCTGCTGGGTCTCCCCTTCGCCGCCGCCCTCGCGACCCACAAGGTGGCGAGTGTCGCCCTCGGCGTCGGTGCGACCCTCCGTCACCTGCACGAGGAGCGTCTCGACCGCCCCCTGCTCTGGCTGATGCTCGCCAGCGGTGTTCCGGGTGTACTGCTGGGTGCGGCGGCCATCCTCCGGGTGCCCGACCGACCGGCGGAGATCGCCCTCGGCCTGCTCACCCTCGGGCTGGGGCTCTATTCCATTCTCTCGCCCGGCCTGGGGCTGGAGCACCGGCCGAGCCATCGGGGGTGGCGTGGTTACCTGGTGGGGGGTGCCGGTCTGTTTCTCATCGGGATCCTCAACGGCTCCCTCACCTCTGGCACCGGCCTCTTCGTGACCCTTTGGCTGGTGCGATGGTTCGGACTCGACTATCGGCGGGCGGTCGCGCTCACCCTGGTGATCGTCGGGCTCTTCTGGAACGGCAGCGGGGCGCTCGCTCTCGGACTGCAGGGCCGGATCTACTGGCCCTTCATCCCGGCCCTGCTGGTGGGCTCCCTGCTGGGCGGCTATCTCGGAGCCCACCTCTCCATTCTCAAGGGGAGCCGATGGGTGAAGCGCGCCTTCGAGATCGTCACCCTGCTGATCGGAGCAAAGCTCGTGGTGGGATAGCCGCAACCGCCTTCTTCCGGCGGCCTGTCACCTGTCAGTAGGCGTTGGTGCCCCGGAAGACGGCGAAGACGGTGAGGAAGAGGATCTTGAAGTCGAGCCAGGGGGACCAGTGATTGATGTAGTAGAGGTCGTACTGAAGTCGCCGTTCCATCTTCTCGACCGTATCCGTCTCCCCCCGGAGGCCGTGGACCTGTGCCCAGCCGGTGATTCCCGGCTTCACCCGATGGCGCTGCATGTAGGCATCGATCTCGGCGCCGAAGTACTCGTCCAGCCAGAGCGGGTGGGGACGGGGGCCCACCATGGACATCCGCCCCTGCAGCACGTTGATGATCTGGGGCAGTTCGTCGAGGCTCCAGCGCCGCAGGAAACGGCCGATGGGGGTGATGCGTTCGTCGTCGGGGGAGGCCTGGCGTTTCGCCTCGCCCTCCGGCTGGACCCGCATGGTACGGAACTTCCACACCGAGATGGTCCGTCCGTGGAGGCCGTGCCGCTGCTGGCGGAAGATGATCGGTCCGGGGGAGGTCACCTTCACGGCGATGGCGATGCCCAGCATCAGCGGCCAGAGGAGCCCCAGGGCGAGGGTGGCGAGGGTGATGTCCTCCAGGCGTTTCAGGGTGCGCCGTCCGCCACGGAAGGGGGAATCGGTCAGGCAGACCAGGGGCTGATCCTCGATGCTCTCGGTGCGGCGGCTCAGGGCCTCCACCACCGAAGTATCGGGCACCCAGTTGACGTTCACCGGCAGGTTGATCGCCCGGCGGATGATCCGTTCGGCAGGCTCGGAATGGCTGACCGGGAAGGTGATGTAGATCTCGCCGATCTCGTGTTCCTGGATGATCTGCTCCAGGTCCTCGGGCCGACCGAGCAGTTCCGGCATGCACTCCTCCTGCTGGAAGAGTGCGACTCCCTCCAGGAGGGGGGATTCTCCACCTGCCCCGACCGCCATGAGCTTGCTGCCCTCCCCCTGTCCCGCCGAGGGGACGGGGGTTCTCTCCCAGGCGGGGTCCGAGACGTATCCCACCACCTGGATGCCCAGCCAGGGATTGCTCTCGAGCAGACGGCAGAATCGCTGCAGCGGCTCGCCGGTTCCCACCAGCAGGGCCCGACGGATGTTGAGTCCGTGCTTGCGCAGTTCATTGAGCACCGCACGCACCAGTACGTGGAGGGCGAGCTGGAAGAGATACCCGGTAAAGAACCAGGCAATGGCGAATCCGGTAGGGAAATGGGGGTGAAACTGGAGAAGATAGCCGGTGGTCAGCAGAATGAGGAAGACCAGCCCCCAGGCACGCATGAGATACTGGGCATCCATCAGGACCGAGCGGGTACGCACCCGGTAGTAGAGGTCGGTCCAGGCGTATACCAGAAGCATCACCAGGGAGGTGATGGCGCCCACCAGGGCATGCTTGAGGCCGAAGTAGCCATGGCTCCATTCCGCCACCAGGACCAGTGCGAGAAGCACGGCGAGGATGTCGAAGAACTGCCAGAGTTCAGTCAGCAGGGGGTACTTCCGTGACAGCATCCCCTGGGAGCTGTGTCGGTGCAGCAGTCCGATGATGCGGTCGCGTAACCGGCCCAGCGGACCGGTCGGGGACGAACTGGAGGATGCTGGGTCGGATTTCATCTGCCTGGGTCGCTACTCCGCCTGCCTGATCACTCTTTCCCGCCAATGTGGACCATTCGGGATCCCCGATCCCCCTCGACGCGGGGGGGCGGGCGCCGTCGACACCACGGACCTTCCCAGAGGGTGCCCCTCTTCATGATATCCGCTGAGGGAGGGATGTGGGGAACAGCCGGCTCTCGCTCCCCTTCCAGCCATGGTGCTGGGTCTCAGGGTGTAGGTTCCTGGCCTTCGATCAGGATATCGTTCCCGATCCTTTCGGTCTTTAGCAGGCCGTTGAAAAACCCCGTTTTTCGTCAACCTGTCGGTCCCTGGCCATCTGCTGGTTCCTTCCGAAGGGATATCTGCGCCCGGCCGTGAGTCCGCGGCCATCCGGCTCAAGTATCCGGCAAATATCTTCTTGTATGCAATGTGATTATTTCACAAAACCGTCGTCGATGGCAGAGCCGCTTCCGTCAGGTCCCGTAGCTGGCCCGGTAGCGGCTAACCGCGGCGAGCGCCTCTTCCATCCCCGCCTGCCCCTCGAGGAACTCCACCAGATGGGAGAGCGTCACGATGCTGGCCACCCTGAGACCGTACTCCTCCTCCACTTCCTGGATGGCGGAACGCTCTCCCGTACCCCGCTCCTGGCGGTCGAGGGCGATCACCACCCCGACCGGTTCGGCGCCCGCCGCGCGGATGATCCCGATGGACTCCCTCACCGAGGTGCCGGCGGAGATGACATCGTCGACGATCAGGATGCGGCCCGCCAGGGGGGCGCCGACCAGCACGCCGCCCTCGCCGTGACCCTTCGCCTCCTTGCGATTGAAGGTGTAGGGCAGGTCCCGGTGGTGGTGATCGGCCAGCGCAATGGCGCTGGCGGCCACCAGGGGGATCCCCTTGTAGGCGGGCCCGTAGAGGCCGTCGAAGGCGATCCCGGAGTCGACCAGGGCCTGGGCGTAGTAACGCCCCAGGCGGGCCAGGGAGAGCCCCGAGTCGAACAGGCCGCTGTTGAAGAAGTAGGGGCTGACCCGGCCCGACTTGAGGGTGAATTCGCCAAAGCGCAGGACACCCTTGTCGATGGCGAACTGCAGGAACTCGCGCTGGTAACTCTGCATGGGATTCTCTCCGGATCGGGAGGCGCCCGACGGGCATCGAAACGACGGCGGCTACTCTATCCCAATCGACGAAGCCGGTCCAGGCGGCAGACCCCCGCGGCGCTGCATCGATCCCGCCGCGGGGGTTCTTCCGGTCGCCAAACGGAGGTAGACTTCAATCCTCACGTCGATGAAGGAAGCCGGCGACAGACCGGCGGGCGGAAACTGCCAACCCCATCGCACTTTGGCCGTTTTCCCGCTCAAGAAAATGCCTTGTGGGCCGTGAATCTGTAAGAATCGGCCGGAGAGGGTGAACGGCCGGGGATCAAGGGATTGGAGAGCGCCGCCGAGGGGTGGAGAGCGGTTTTCGCCAGCCGGACCCGCCCGATCTGCGGCGGGGAGCCGTCGTGATCGGTTCCGGGAGCGCCAGCCGATCGAGCTCCGGCCCCTGTTACCCCAGACAGCCTGATGATGATCGAGCCGGTCCGTGGCGTGACCGGGTCGAGGTGGGAAAACCGCGGGAAGCGTACCCTGGCCAGGGTACCTCCAAGGGGGAGTGCCGAGCGATGGTTGCGGCGAGAAAACTTCTGGACATCAAGTCACTGGGGCAGCTCGTGCCTCTCAACACGCTTTCGGAGGAGCTGCTCCGGGAGGTCTCCAAGAAGGCGGTCATCGAACAGTTGCGTCCCGGCAAGTTCCTCTTCCGCAAGGGGATGCGTGACCATTTCGCCTGCTACCTCCTCACCGGCGAGGTGGAGCTGCTGCGTGACCGGACGGTGGAGGGGGTGATCAAGGGCGGCACGCCCAAGGCGCTGCACCCCCTCGCCCCCGGAATGCCGCGCCAGGTCTCGGCACGGGCGCGGACCGCCGTCACCTATGTGCGGATCGATGCGGGTCTCCTCGATGTGATGCTGGAGTGGGACCAGACTGCCCGCTACAAGGTCACCGAGATCGACTCCGAGGAGGATGGTGACTGGATGACGCGGCTGCTGCAGAGCGATCTCTTCCAGCAGCTTCCGGCCACCACCATCCAGAAGGTCCTCACCCGCATGCAGGCGGTCACTACCCGTGCCGGACAGGTGATCGTGCGGGAGGAGGAAGAGGGCGACTACTTCTACGTGGTGAAGAGCGGAAGCTGCTCCGTGACCCGTGATCTGCCGGGGGGGGATGGTCCCGTCAAGCTGGCCGAGCTGATGCCTGGTGACGCCTTCGGCGAGGAGGCGCTGATCTCCGGCGAGAAGCGCAATGCCACCGTCACCATGTCCTGTGACGGAGAGCTGATGCGTCTCGCCAGGGAGGATTTCCACGAACTGCTGCAGAAGCCGCTGGCGCCACCGCTCCCCTACGAGGAGGCGCGATCGCGGGTCGCCAGGGGAGCCCGGTGGCTCGACGTGCGTCTTCCGCAGGAGTTCGCCGCCGCTCACCTGCCGGAAGCGGTCAACATCCCCCTCCTGGAGCTGCGCAATCGCCTGCAGGCCCTCTCCCCCGATCACGAGTACATCGTCTGCTGCGAGACGGGCCGTCGCTCCGCCTCCGCCGCTTTCGTCCTGGGGCAGCGGGGCTTCAACGCCGCGGTCCTCAAGGACGGCCTGGGGAGTGTGCCACCCGACCATCTGCAGGCCGAGAGCGGTGACGGGGCGGAGATCATCGATTTCCCGCCTCCGAAGGGGGAGGGGGGAGAACGGGAGTCCGGTGCCGAGACGCGCCACTCCGCGGCCGTGGATCCGCGTCTGGAGCGGCAGCTTCGGGCGGCGCTGGAGAAGGTGCGCGCCTCGGGTCGTCAGCTTGCGGACCTGCGGGTGGCCCGGGCCCGCGCCGAGGCCCGGGCGAACGAACTGCAGAGCCAGCTCGAGGCGGCCAACTCGGAGCTGGAGGAGCTGGCCGCGCGGAACGGCGACCTCGAAAAGGAGCGCGATCGGCTGCGCGAGGAGATGGAATCGGCTCGTGCGGACCTGGAACGGAACCGGCGGGAGCTGGAGCCCATGGCCCGGCGGCTGAAAGAGCTCGAAGCGGAAGTGGAGGAGGCCCGGACCTCCGTGGAGGCCGCGGAGGGAAGGGCGGCCTCGATCGAAGCGGAACGGCAGCGGCTCGACGAGGCGCTCACCCGACTGACCGAGGAGGGTGAACGGGTCGAGTCCGATCTGAGGCGGGAGAAGAGCGTTCTCGAGACGCGGATCGGCGAGCTGGAGAGCGCGCAGGAGGAGTTGCGCGAGCGTCTGGAGGGGGAGGTGCGCAACCGCATCGCGGAGCTCGAGGCCGCCCTCGCGGAGGCCGAGGCGGCCCGCGGCGCGCTCGAGGTGGAGCGTGATGAGGCGCGGCAGCGCCTCGAACGGGAGACAGCCGCCCTGCAGCAGGAGATGGAGGGATTGCGCGTCGAGCGGGACCGGCTCGAGAAGGAGCGTGACGAGGGGGCGATCGAACTCACCGGCCGCATCGAACAGCTCGAGCGGGAACTCGGCGAGGCGGGGGAGGCGCTCCAGTCCCTGGAGGGCGAGCGCGAAGAGGCGCTGCGGCGGCATGAGCGGGAGATGGAGGTTCTGCGGGGGGAACTCGATTCCCGGGCCGCCGAGGAGGAACGCCTGCGGGCGGAGCTGCAGGCGAAGGAGGCGGAGATCCACGCCCTGCGGGAGGCCCATGAGGCGGAGCTGGCGCGGCAGAGGGAGGTGCTGGAAGAGAGCCGGAACGCCCTCGGAGAGGAGCTGGAAGAGGCCCGCCGGGAGCTGGAGCTGCTCGGCGGGCGCCTCCAGGAGCGTGAGGCGGGGCTCGCCGGGCTGGAACAGGCCCGAGACGAGGCGCTGGCCGCCCGCGAGGTGCTCGAGGCAGAACTCGATTCGCTGCGTCGGATGTTGCAGGAGCAGGAGGAGAGAGTCGCCCAGCTTGGGCACCTCGAGGAGGAGTCCCAGGCCCTGTCGGAACGGCTGGTGGAGGCGGAGACGGCGGAGCAGGAGGCGCGCGATGCCCTGGAGGCGCTGCGTCAGGAGATCGCCGATCTGCGCCAGCAGAGCGAGTTCGATGCCGAGGCGCTGGCCCGCGCCGGCGAGGAGCAGGCGCGCCTGCAGGCGGTCATCGACGAACAGGGTGCCGAACTGGAGCACCTCCGCCCCGAACTGGAGATGTTGCAGCAGCGGCTCGGGGAGGCGGACGAGGAGCGGAACGCCCTGCGGGAGCAGATCGGCAGTCTCGAGAGTATCCGCGAGGCGCAGGCCCAGGAGCTGGAGGCCCTCAACGGCGTGCGCGACCAGTTGGAGGCCGATCTCGACGCCGCCCGCCGCGATCTGGAAGAGGGGCTCGAGAGACAGGCCACCCGGATCGGTCTCATCGAGGCGCAGAAGGGGCGGCTCGAGGCTGAGCTGGAGCAGCTACGGCTGCTGCAGCGTGACGAGAGTGCCCAGGGGCAGGTGCTCAAGGCCCTCCAGGAACAGCTCGAGGAGGCGGAGCAGGGCCGCATGGAGGCGGAAGAGACGCTGCTGCGCCTCGAAGAGGAGGTGGCGGGCCTGCGTGCCGGCGGAGATGCCGGCGCGGAGGGAGCGAGGCACCAGGAACTGGAGAGGGCCGTGGTCGCTGCCCGGGAGGCGGCGGCAGAGGCGGAGGCGCGCACCCGGGCGCTCGAGGAGGAGAGGGAGCGGCTGGCCGGGGAGATGCAGTCGCTGCGGGAAGAGCTCGATCGGCTCCGGCAGGCGCGCGACGAGGAACAGCAGTATCTCCACTCCCTCATGGACACCCTGGAGAGCGAGCGCCGGGCGGCGGCGGGCCGGGAGGAGGAGCAGAAGCGGGCACTGCAGCGGATCGCCGAGGAGAAGGAGCGCCTGGAGGAGGAACTGGCAGAGCTCCGCGACGCCGCCAGGGAGAGGGCCGGCGGTGCAGGGGAGAAGGAGCAACGTGTCGCCGAACTCGAGGAGGCGCTGGTGGCGATCCGCGAGGAGCGGGACCGCCTCGAGGAGGAGGGAAGACGTGCCCGCGAGGAGGCGAGGGCGAAGGAGAGCGAACTCCTGGCCCTGCAGCGGGAACTGGAGGAGAACGATGCCGAGGTCCGCAACTGGATGGCGGACCTCAACAGGGAGCTGGAGACGGCGCAGAAACGGGTGACGGTGCTCGGTGCGCGGGTCGAGGAGCTGGAGCAGGAGCGGGACGATCTGGCCCGGAGAGTGGAGCAGGCGGAGTCCGCCGGAGCCGGGGAGGAGGAGATCGCTTCCATCCGCGAGGCTGCGAACCTGGAACTGCAGCAATTGGTGGGCGAACTGCGGGAGAGCCAGGAACGGGTGGGCTCTCTCGAGAGGGAGCTGGAGGCGCGGCAGCGGGAAGTGCGGCAGAAGGAGGACGAGGTGCGCCGTCTGACGGCGGAGCTGGAACAGGCCCGTCTCCATCCCGCCGAAGAGGAGAGCGATCCCTTCGCCCCGGAACCGTGGAGTCCGGATCTGGAGAAGATGCAGGATCTGGAGGAGACGGTGGCACGCCTCTCCGAAGAGAACGACGAGCTGCGCCGCGAGATCGAACGGCTCGCCGGGGAGCAGGAGATTGCCATCGGCGTCGGCCAGGCGGTCACCAATCTCGATTACGAAGGGTCCGCGCGGGGGGGCGGTGTCGCCGAGACGCGCGCCCTCGCCGATCTCTCCCTCGATCTCGACTTCGATGAGGATCGGCCTCGGAAGCCCTCTCCGGAGGAGCGTGCGACGCCGGTCACTCCCCCCTCGCCGCCCGACGACGAACGGCTGTTCGAGCCGGCTCCGGTCGCTGCCTCCCGCCACCTGAACGACCGGGGTGGCTGGCGCTGGTGGTGGATCCTGCTGCTCCTGGCGGGTCTGGGCAGTGCCGCCGCCTGGCTGCTTCTGGCGCGCCCGGGGGTCCTGCCGACACCCGTGCGCGAACGGATCGACGGCATCCTCTCCGTGGAACGGGGCACGGCAGCCGATAGCGGGGAAGAGGGTGGAGCGGCCGAACCGGGGGGAGCGGACCAGGTGGTGACCGAGTCGCCTCCGGCAGTGGAATCGCCCCCTGCCGGTGAGGCGCCAGCGGTTGCCGGGAGCGGGGAAGCGCCTCCCTCTCCTCCGCCCCCGGCGAAGGAGAAGGCGGCGCGCCTGCCTCCCCAGGTCGTGGCCCCGGCCGAGCCTGCCGGCGCCATCGCGGAGTCACCACCCGCACCCTCTCCGGGCTCGCCCCCGAAAGAGGTGAGTTCCCGCGCCCCGGCAGTCGCCGCGGTGCCCCTCACGGTCGCTCCCGAGGAGGGGCTGGAGGCGGGGGTGTCTTCGGCTCAGGAGCCGGGATCGGCCGTCCAGGCCGTGCGTACCTTCCAGGACTACCTGAATGGTGGGCTGCTCGGCCCCGTGCTGGTGGAGGTGCCCGCCGGTACCTTCACCATGGGCAGCGCCGGAGAGGGGGGCTTCCCCGACGAGAAACCGGCCTACCTGATCACCGTCCCCTCCTTTGCCATCGCCAAATACGAGACCACCTGGGCGGAGTATGCCGCCTGGCTGCAGGCGACGGGCCAGCCGGTGGACCCGGAACGGCTCGAGGACACCCGTCCCGTCACCGGGGTCACCTGGAATGACGTGGTCGCCTACGCACAATGGCTCTCCGCCCAGACGGGGCATACCTACCGGCTGCCCCGCGAGGCGGAGTGGGAGTACGCCGCTCGCGCCGGCACGCGGGGCGACTGGTGGTGGGGAGACGAGCCCCTTGAGGGGGTGGCCAACTGTGCCGGCTGCGGCAGTCAGTGGGACGGCAGGGGTCCGGCGCCGGCCGGCAGCTTCCCCCCCAACCCGCTGGGGATACACGACTCCGCCGGCAACGTCCTCGAGTGGACCGCCGACTGTTACAGGCCCAGCTACTCCGCAGCCCCGCTCGAGGCGGAGGTGCCGCCGGACTGCGGGTTGCGGGTGGCGCGGGGAGGCTCCTTCCGTGACGGTGTCTCCGAACTGCGATCGGCCCGCCGGTTCGCCTTCGATCCCCAGACGGCCCGCGAGGATCTCGGTTTCCGGCTGGTGCGGGAGCCTTGAGGGGGCGCCACCTCCTCCCGGGATCTGATATGATCGCTCTCCATCGGCCATCACCGAGCGATTTCCGTCCATGAGCGATCCCCTGGAGAGGGTCACCGACCTCAGCCACTTCCGCACCCGCGGCTACCTTGCGGGGGGGGTGGTCACCAACGCCCGGCGCGAGGATCTCGACCTCGGCGCCCTGCCTCCCTTCCTGCGCACCCTGCTGGTCACCGACGGTACCGTCACCAAGTCCCTCGAGGCGTGGTTCTGGGAGCCCGTTCGGGTACGCACCCTCGGCCAGCACCGGGAGCGGCTGCCCAAGCCCGAGCCGTGGCTGGAGATGGAGGCGGGAGGGGAGATGCTCCACCGCCAGGTGGTGCTGGAGGGGCAGCAGAGCGGCCGGCTGCTGGTCTTCGCCGACTCCGCGATCCGTCTCGAACGGTTGCCGGCCCGGTTGCGGGAGGCGCTGCTCGCCGAGCGGATCGGCATCGGGGAGCTGCTGCGGGAGTGCGGGCTGGAGACCTACCGGGAGATCCTGGAGCTGGGCGAGCGCCACGACGCCCCCATCGCCGCCCTGCTGGGGCGGCCCGCCGGGTGCCGTCTCATCTACCGCACCTACCGGATCAATCAGGGAGGCGAGCCGGCGATCCTCATCACCGAATACTTCCCCCTGGCCCTCTATGGGGAGGTGGGTTGATGCGCGAGGCGATCCGGAGCGAACTGGCCGCCGCCCGCGACACCCTGGAACGCACCCTCGATTCGGAGTCGGTGCTGGAGAGTCTCGAGCGGGCTGTGGAGCTCTCTGTCGCCGCCCTGGAGGGGGAGGGACGGATCCTGCTGGCGGGCAACGGCGGCAGCGCCGCCGACAGTCAGCACCTGGCGGCGGAGCTGGTGGTGCGGCTGCACGACGAGCGGCGTCCCCTGGCGGCCATCGCCCTGACCACCGATACCTCCATCCTCACCGCGGCAGCCAACGACTACGGCGCCGAACATCTCTTCGAACGGCAGGTGACCGCCCTCGGACGGCGGGGGGACGTGCTGATCGCCATCTCCACCTCCGGCAACTCGCCCAACATTCTGCGCGCGGCGGATGCCGCCCGTGCCGGGGGCCTTTCTGTGATCGCCTTCACCGGAGAGGGGGGCGGGAGGCTGGCGGAGCGGGCCGACTGCGCGGTGCGTGTGCCGAGCCGGGAGACCCAGCACGTCCAGGAGGCGCACATCGCCCTCGGGCATGCGCTCTGCCTGCTGGTGGAGCGGCGGCTGACCGGCGGCCGCTGAGCTCGCCGGGTGCGCGTTGCCTCCGGAGGCGAGAGGGCGTTCTCTG
>JALTLT010000364.1 GCA_027001815.1 Gammaproteobacteria bacterium
GCCGAGATGATGGGGGCCCCCGATCTCCGGTCGTTGGAGGTATGACGCCATGGACCGGACCAACCGCACACGCGAGGCGCGACTGAACAGCGCGCTGCTCCGCTACGCCGTCGAGTGCGTTGCCGACGGCGACATGGCCAGCGTGCGGCGCATGGGCTTCCCCCCGGAGATGCTCAGCCGGCTCTCCGAGGTCCGGCTGCAGGATCTGCGGCGCCTGGAGACGAGCAAGGCGATCATCTCCCGGATCGAAGTCAACGCCACCGCCCTCTCCCGCCTCCTGAGCCATCTGGACCAGGAGCGGAACCGGGAGCAGGACATCCGGATGCTCCTGCAGGCCGGGGCGCCGCAGGCGATGATGCGGGCGCTCTACGGCATGTCGTCGAGCGACTACACGGCGGCGCGCCGGGCGCTGGGGCTCTCCGCCTCCTCCGGCCGGCCACGCGAGGCCACCGAGGCGGAGGAGCAGCGCCTGATGCGCGAGCTGGCGCGGCGCAGTGAACAGGCGGAGAGCCTGAGCGCCACCGACTGGATCGAGATCGCCGACCGGTGCGGCGCCCCGCTGCGGGTGCTCTGGCCGATCATCCAGGGGTGGCGGGCACCCGACGGGAAGGAGGGCTAGGTCATGGACGAAGAACGCGAAGTCTCCGCCCTCGTCGAGCAACTCCTCCAGGCCCGCGATCGACCCGCGGACCCCGGTCGGGAGACCCTGCTCGCCCTGGGGCCATGGGTCGAGGCGGCCCCCATGTTCCTCTTCCTCGACCCGATCCTCGATCCCTACGAGACCCGCACCTACGGGGTGCTCTGGGCACTGCTCAAGGACCAGGGCCAGCAGGCGGTGATGCCCACCTACGAGGAGATCATGCGGCTGGGCAACATCCGCTCCCGGGACCGGGTGGCGCGCTCCATCACGGTGCTGCGCATCACCCGCTGGATCGTGCTCCTGGAGCGGGCACGGGACAGCCTCCAGCGCAATGTGGGCAACATCTACGTCCTCAACCAGGAACCCATGGACTTCGCCGCGGTGCTCGAGCTGGACGGCGAGTACATGCGGTTCCTGCGCGAGACGGCGGCCAACCACCGCAGCCGCCGCATCCGGCACCTTGCCCAGGCCGCCCTGGAGTCGCTCCTGCGGCGGGAGGATCCCACCGCGCCGATGCCGGAGAGTGAACGGATCCACAGCCGGCTGCAGGCCTTCCACCAGATTCGTTCGGACCGAGAGGCCCCTGCCGGACCGGAGCCGGGGAGTATGGAATGGTTCCTCGGGACAGTCACCACGACCCCAGTTCGCGAGGCGAACCCGGCTCGAAGCCGAGTTCGAGAAACGAACTCGGGTCAGAGCCCAGTTCGAGACGCGAACTCGGCTCCCGAGACCCGAGTTCGAGATTCGAACTCGGTATGTAGTAGTAGTAGTTATATAAAAAATACTACTACCCCCCCTATATCCCCCCCTTCTTCGGAGAAGCATCTGCCGGAGCACTTCGACTGGCCCGAGTTCCTCAGCGAGAACGTTCGGGAGCTGCTCTGCATCCAGGTTCGGGCGCTCCCGGAGGAGGACCGCCAGCCCATGCTCGACGAGCTGGTGGGCCAAATGCGGTTCCGGGAATCCCAGGGGGACCCGATCCGCAGCCCGGTGGGCTACTTCCGGCGCATGTGCGAGCGGTACCTGGCCGGTGAGGGCGGGCCGGGCGCCCATGCCGAGGCGGAACAGCGGCGCCGGGCCAACGAGGCGCGGCTGGCCCGGCTGGCGGAGAACCCGGGGCCTGCGGGGCCGGCACCCCCGGCGCGCCCGCCGGCACCGAGGCCGGCCAGCGGCCAGGTGAAGGCCTACGTGAAAGAACTGAAGCGCCTGGTGGGGAGGCGGGTGGAATGATCCGCGAAGGCGACATCGTGATCACCAGCTACGGCACCGGCCCCTACGTGGTGGTGGAGATCCACGGCGGCTGCCGCTGCCCCGACTACCACACGCAGTTGGACTGCGGCGGGACGCCCTGCGCCCACGAACGGGCCTGCGAGGAAGCCTGCCCGCTCACCCGGGACGATCCGCCCCACCTGCACCTGGTGTGCGTGGAGGAAGCGACCTGGAGACGCGGCACCTGGAGGCAGACGGATCTGCGCTGGCTCAACGGCTATGCGAAGAGGCGGCCCGGTCATCTGCGGTGCGTCTGGCCGGGCGGCCAGGACACGTTGGACGTGATCGGCCACGTATCCGGCGTCCAGATGGCGCTGGGGTTGTGACGATGAAACTCATCGGAGGTTGAGGATGGTGAAGCTGCGAGTCGATTTCAGCGCGCTGCATCGTTGTGTGGAGCAGATGGGGGCCAGGGAAGTCGATTTCGAATTGGATCTCTCGCTCCCCCCCATTGAGCCCATTGACCTGGCACGGAGAAGATTCATGAACCATGACGAGATTCTCGAGAACCGCGCCCAGCCGGAGGATGGAGAGTGCGCCCAGGAGGGCTGCGAGCTGGTCTTCGCCATGCGCGACCGCCATCACGCCTTCTCGCTGGACCTGTCCACCGTCCTCCAGTGCCTGCGCATGGCGGAACAGGAGGGCGGTGTTCCGAAATTGCCCGACGACTGGTGGATCGCGGTGGAGAGACGGTACAAGATCCTGTCTTCGTGTTGAGCAATGCCACGGAGTACGGGATGAACGTCTACAAAACCAGACCCGAAGAGATTTTGTACAAGATCATCTCCAGGGAGAACTTCGAGGAGGACACCCTCCGAAAATATCCCTGGTATCAGACCAATGATCGCGGAAAGGAGGTCCATTTCGCCGTCTGTCCGGCCTGTGACAACCCAATCCAGATCATCGGTCTGTACCGACTGCCGAGGAATCTGGAGAGGCCCTATGGCAAGCACCTTTGGCGGAGTATTCCCCAGCTGGCGGAGGACAACCCGGAAGCCCGGGAGAACTGCCCCTA
>JALTLT010000365.1 GCA_027001815.1 Gammaproteobacteria bacterium
CTCGGTGTTGCGGCGCTTGCCAAGGGAACAACCCTTGCCTGCGCACCGCGCCTTGATCCGACGCAAATCCAAAGCGCTGAATATAATGTAAACCCTTGCCGGGTTAATAGAATCGGAACAACCGACAGAGTCACCTCTTGCGCCACACGCCATCCATCATCCGCTGGTCCGCTCCGGCCCTGTTGCTGCTGCTGTTCTCCGCCTGCGAGAAGGCTCCGGAGCAGGTCACCCCCCGGGATCCCCTCGACCGTATCCAGGAGAGGGGAACGCTGCGCGTGGTCACCCGTAACGCCCCCACCACCTGGTTCATCGACCGGGAGGGGAAGGACGCCGGGCCCGAGTACGATCTCGCCCGATCCTTCGCCGATGCCCTGGCGGTGGAGCTGGAGCTGATCCCCGCCGAGAATCCCGAGGAGATCCTCGCCGTCCTGCAGCAGGGGGACGCCGACATCGCCGCCGCCGGTCTCACCGCCACCGAGGCGCGCCAGCGTCGCTTCGACAGCAGCCCCGCCTATCAGACGGTTCGCCAGCAGGTGGTGTGCCGGCGGGGGGGCAAGCGCGCGAAACGGGTGGCGGAGCTGCACAACGTGGAGCTGGCGGTGCCGCGTGGCAGCAGTTACGTGGACACCCTGCGCAGCCTGCAGATCCAGAACCCGCGCCTGAGTTGGCAGGAGACCGACGACGAGGATACCGAGGCTCTGCTGGAGAGGGTGTGGCGGAGGGAACTGGACTGCACCATCGCCGATTCCAACATCGTCGCCATCAATCGCCGCTACTATCCCGAACTGGTGGTCACCTTCGATATCAGCGACGATCAGCAACTGGTCTGGTACATGGCACGTCCCTCGGGTGGTCTGGGCGATGCGGTGGCGGCGTGGCTGGAAGAGATCCGTGGCAATGGCGAGGTGGACGCCATCCTCGAGCGGTACTACGGTTTCGCAGAGCTCTTCAACTATGTGGACGTGCGCAAGTTTCTCAAGCGCATAGAGAGGCGCCTGCCGAAATTCCGTTCCATGTTCGAGGCGGCGGCCGAGGAGACCGGGCTGCACTGGACCCTGCTCGCCGCCCAGTCCTACCAGGAGAGCCACTGGGACCCCCGTGCCCGCAGCCCCACCGGTGTGCGTGGCATCATGATGCTCACCCTCACCACCGCCCGCGAGATGGGGGTCACCAGTCGCCTCGACCCCGCGCAGAGCATCGAGGCCGGCGCCCGTTATCTGGCGCGGCTGCGGGATCGTCTGCCCGAAGAGATCTACGAGCCCGACCGGACCTGGATCGCGCTGGCCGCCTACAACGTGGGCATGGGGCACGTGAGGGATGCCTTCACCCTGGCCAAGCGGCTCGACAAGGTGCCGTGGGTGTGGAAGGACCTGAAGACGGTGCTACCCCTGCTCGCCCGCAAGAAGTACTACAAGACCCTGCGATACGGCTACGCGCGGGGCTGGGAGCCGGTGCGCTACGTGGACAACATCCGCAACTACGAAGAGATGCTGGTCCAGCATGTGCGCAACCACGAGGCCCGTACCACTGCCGTGGCGGAGCGGGAGGCGGCGGAGTGACCGGGGGAACTCCCGGCCGGTCGTGCGGTTGCCGCGGCGGGGTGGTGACGGGGTTCGGCCGGGGCGGTCAGAAATAGCGCGCCAGCCGGATCTGCAGGTGGTTGTCGCGGGCGAAGGAGGTGAGCAGCGGGTCCCGCTCCAGGCGGGAATAGACACGCAGGTCCAGGGAGAGCTTCCAGTGTTCGCCCAGGCGGCGGTTCGCCTCCACCGAGAAGAGGGGCTCGCCGCTTTCCCGGTCGAAGATGGCGCCGATCAGCGCCTCGCTGCTCTGTACGTCGTTGAAGGCGAGCCGCAACCCCACCATCACGTCGTCCTCGAAGGGGGTGAGCAGGCTCTCGCCCCGTTCGTCCCACAGATACTCGGCC
This sequence comes from Gammaproteobacteria bacterium, assembly GCA_027001815.1. Classification (GTDB taxonomy): domain Bacteria; phylum Pseudomonadota; class Gammaproteobacteria; order JALTLT01; family JALTLT01; genus JALTLT01. Next base: position 1,925 of record JALTLT010000365.1, read on the forward strand.
ACCACGCCCAGGTCGATGCCGCTCTCGGCGATGTTCCAAAAGGTGTACTCGAATCCGCCGGTGGCGGCACTGTAGGCCTCGCCCATGCCGCGGCGGTGGATCGCCTCGAGCTTCCACAGCCAGTTGTCGAGGGTCGCCTGCAGGTCGATTCCGGTCTGGTGGATCAGATCGTAGTAGGGGACCAGCACCGGGTTGCCCGTCGGGTCGGCCTCCACCAGCCAGCGGGGGTCGCGACTGGTGCCGAAGAAGTGGTGGACGCCCACGTCCCACACCCCCACGCTGTGGGACCAGCGTACCGCCAGATCCAGGTGGTGCGCCTCCGCCTCCGACTGGTAGCGGGGGTGGTCGCTCTCCACCGGCAGCAGGAAGCGGGGTCGTCCCTCGACGCCGGGGAAGGTGCGTTCGCGGAACAGCGGCAGGAGGAAGAGATCCCAGGTGCCGTGGTCGCCCATCAGGGCCAGGTTGACCATCGGCTGGCCCAGCTTCTCCTCCCCGTCCAGGTCCTCCACCAGATCGGTCTGGTTGATGATGTCCACCAGGTGCTGGGACTCGGTCACCCCCCAGAAGAGCTTGCGGATCCCCAGGCGCAGCTCCCAGCGATCGGCGCTGTGCAGCCAGGTGAGCTCGCGGATGTCGGCATGGGTGCGTTCCGGGTCGTTGCGATCGATCCGGCCGAAGGGGACGAAGGTGAAACTGTCGCGGCCGTTGTTCCAGTCGGTGTAGTACTCCGGCTGCACCGCCAGGGAGAGGTTGTTCCCTCCCTGGCGGGGGTCGGCCGGGGCGCTGCTGAAGAGGCGTCCCTCCGCCTCGATCCAGCCGTTCCATTCACCGGCCATGGCTCCGGCCGGGGCGGTGCACAGCGGGAGCAGCAGGGCGGCACAGATCAGGGAGCGGAAAGCGGCCGTTCGCATCTCAGCGGGCCCGCTTGAGGGCCGCCCGGTCGAAGTCGCGGGCGGTGAGACCGGTCCGGAAACGGTACTCCTCCCAGATCAGG
>JALTLT010000366.1 GCA_027001815.1 Gammaproteobacteria bacterium
GAGGATTCGAAGGCCTCCTTCTCGTCGGCGGGGACCGGAAGGGCGGCGGCGAGGGCGAGGGTGGCGGCCAGGGTGATGGCGATGAACGGTTTCATGGGTCTCTCTCCTCTGAAGATCACTGGCTGGAAAGATAGGTGAGTATGTCACCCTTTTCCTGTGTGGTGCAGGGGCGACCGAAGGTCCACTTGCAATTGCGCCGGAACCACTTCTCCACCTTGCGCGGATTGGTGAACCGCTCCGGGTTGGCGGAATGCGCCATCGGCTCGATCCGCTTGCCGGTGCGGGCGTGCCGGCCGACCCCACGGGGGTCCTCACCGTGACAGGTGGTACAGGAGCGGGGCCGGGTCCCGGCGTCCGGTCGTACCTGGCGGGTCCAGAGGGCGCGTCCGCGCTCTGCGCTGAAGGGGTCCGCCCCCTCGGAGCGGTAGCCCTCGAGCAGGCGGTCGAGGGGTTCGGCGGAGGCGACTGCCGTCCCCAGGGCGAGGATGAGCGGAGCCATTCCCGCCAGCAGGGGTGATCTATGGAACGCTCTTCGTTTCATGCTCTCTCTCCTGATCTCTCGTCGTCGAGCCCGGCGGCCCGGGACAGACGCATGGCGCCATCCTCGAAGCTGCCCGCGTCGGCGTCCAGGTGACAGGCGTCGCAGTTGAACCGCCCGTTGACCTGGCGGCTGCGAAACACCGCTTCCTCGATCTCCCGGTGCTTGCGCCTCCAGTAGGGGGTCTCGGTGATCCTCAGCGGGGAGGTGCCGGCCGGGATCGAATGGAGGATCTTCCAGGAGGCCTCGGTGGGTGTCGTCTCCGCGGCGTGGCCGACCGCATACCGTTGAAGCCGACGCACGGTGTCGGGGTCGAGGGCCAGATCCTCGCCGAAGTGATGCTCCTGCTCCCGGAGGAGGCGCTGCCACGAGGCGGCCGGCAGCAGCGAGGGGTGGTAGGCCAGATGGCAGCCGCCGCACTCCTCCTGCCAGGCGGCGTCGTGGGGGAGTTCCGGCCCGACGAAGGGAAGGAAGGGGTCGTCGCCCCCCGCAAGGCTGCCCCGCAGCCAGAAGAGGATGAAGAGCAGCAGGGCGACGGCGAGCAGCATGGCGACCCCTCGCCTGCGCGGCACGTCGAGGGCCAGACCCGCCGGGACGGCGCGCTTTCGGCCCGTGATCATGGCGAGCGCCAGATTCTCCCGGTGCTGGAGGCTCTCGACGACCACCCCCGCCACGTGCAGGAGTAGCAGTGCCAGCAGGCCCCAGGCGAGCGCCTCGTGCAGGAGGTGGGAGCCGGCGCCGGTGGCGAATCCGAACAGACCCGCCAGCGGACCGTGCCGCTCCTCCCCCCCCTGGGTGACGATACCCGTGACCGCCAGCAGGAGGCCGAGGAAGAAGATGGCGAAGATGGCCCATGCGCCGGCCGGATTGTGGCCGAGGCGCCGCGGCCCCCCTCCCTGCGTCACCTCGCGGAGCCAGAGCCACGCCTCCCGCCAGCCGCAGGTGAAGGCGGAGAAGCGGGCGTAACGGGTGCCGGTGAAGCCCCAGACCATGCGGAACAGCAGGAGGGCGAGAAAGATCCAGCCGGCGAGCAGATGGAGATGGAGCCAGCGATCCCCCTGCCAGAGCCAGGCCGCGGTGAAACTGGCGACCAGCGTCCAGTGGAAGAGCCGCAGCGGCTCGTCCCAGACCCTGACCGTGTGGTCTTGCATTCCCTTCCCTCCCATGGTTCCGCGCCTCAGGCCCGCTTGCGTCCGGTGATCATGGCGCGTACCAGGTTCTCTCCGTGCAGGCGACTGCTCACCAGGACGCCGGCGATGTGCAGGAAGACCAGCAGCAGGGTGAAGTTGGCAAAGAACTCGTGGAGCTCCTCCAGCGCCTCTTCCACCTCTTCCTCTTCCTCCTCGTGCTCCCACGCCTCGTGTTCCTCTTCCAGCCAGGCGAGCCTGCGCTCGGGAGCCGGTGAGAGAGCGGAGGTGGAAGGGGGCTCTCCCGCCGTCGCGCCGGCATCCATGACCAGCCCGGTGGCGACGGTGCCCGACAGGCTCACGAGCAGCAGCAGGATCATCGCTCCACCCGCCGGGTTGTGGCCCAGGTAGCGGCGCGGGGAGCCGGAGACGAGGGACTTGAGGTAGGCGATGATCTCGGCAGGTGGGTAGAGGAAGTCGGAGAAGCGCGCGTGGCGGGTACCGATGAACCCCCAGACGAGGCGGAACACCAGCAGGCCGGTCACCACGTAGCCGGCCAACAGGTGGGTCCTCGCCAGCTCCTCGCCGCTCAGCCAGGCGACGAAGAAACCGATCACCAGGCTCCAGTGGAACAGGCGGACCAGGGGGTCCCAGACCCGTACCTCTCTTTCATGTTGGTTCATCTCTTCTCTCCCGTGACAGACGTGCGGCACGTTGCCGCCTCTTCTTCCCGATCTCGCCCACAGGGTAACGGGCCAACCTGAAACGACGCTGAAATCCGGCAGGATGTTGAAAAAGGGCCGTCCTGTCCTGTTTCAACGCCGGAAGCCGAAAACGCGATTTCCGGCTTCCTCACGTTTTCAATGACCAGGCGTCATTGAAAACGGCGGTGCATCCCTGCACCGCGGTACAGGCTGCCGAAAAATTGTGGAAACTCTGAACAATTCATCCCTGAATTGTCAGAGTAAGGGAGCCGAAAAACGCTGAACCGGGAATGAAAGAGGAGATCCGAAGGCGTTCAGGTTGGTTTCATCTGGTCGGCGTAGACTTCCTTACGGTGGAGATGGGTTATCCTCTCCGTGCAGAGGCGGGTAGCCCCGGAGAGAGCGAGATGAAAGCGCACTGCGGATCGGGACCGGAGCGGGGACGGAAGGGACGGGGGCGAGGTTCTCCATGAGACTGCTCCCCGTGGTGGTGGCGCTGCTGCTCGCCGCCCTTCTCGCCGTTGCCGCCCTCTGGCTCGCTCACCGGGAGTGGGAGGGGTACGAACGCAGCGAGTGGGAAGAGATCGCTCTCGACGCCCATGGCGGACGGGAGGGTGCGGGGCCGCTTCCGTTGCGCCGCCTGCTGGAACGCCTCGCCCTGCCCGAGGGGACACGCATCCTGGAGATCGAACGGGAGCACGAGGAGGGTGTCCCGGTCTACGAACTGGAGCTGCTCGGCCCCGACGGCCGGGTCTACGAGCTGCTGGTGGATGCCCGCACGGGGCGTGTGATCGGCGAGGAAGAGGAGGACGATGCGTCTTCTGCTGGTGGAAGATGACAAGGCCCTGGTGGACGATCTGCTGCCGGAACTCCGCCAGGCAGGCTTCGCCGTGGACGTGGCGCCGGACGGGCGCGAGGCGCTCTATCTCGGCGAGAACGAGGCCTACGATGCGGTGGTCCTCGATCTCGGACTTCCCCTGATGGGCGGGCTGGAGGTGCTCAGGCGGTGGCGTGGCGAGGAGATGGCGGTACCGGTGCTGATCCTCACCGCCCGGGACAGTTGGCAGGAGAAGGTGGAGGGCCTCAAGGCGGGTGCCGACGACTACCTGACCAAGCCGTTTCATCGGGAGGAGCTGCTGGCGCGCCTGCAGGCGCTGATCCGCCGCGCTCACGGGCGGGTCGAGAGGTGGCTCGAGGCGGGCGATCTGGTGCTGGACGAAGAGCACCAGGTGATCCGCAAGCGCGATGGAACCACCATCGAGCTGACCGGCACCGAATTCCGCCTGTTGCGCTACTTCATGATGAATTCCGGCAAGCTGCTCTCCAAGACGCGCCTCACCGAGCACGTCTACGAACAGGATTTCGACCGGGACAGCAATCTCATCGAGGTCTATGTCCGTCGCCTGCGGGAGAAGATCGGCAGGGAACGCATCGAAACCCGCCGGGGTCAGGGTTATGTCTTCAAGGGGTGAGCGAAGCCTCTCGCTGGAGGGGACCCTGAGCTGGCTGCTGGGCCTGCTGCTGCTGGCGGTGCTCGCCGTGCTGCTCGGCATCGCCGCCTGGCTAGGACGGGAGACCGCCATCCAGTTCGCGCTGAGCCGTCTCCACCACGACGCCGAGGCGATCATCGGAGCCCTCGACGTGTCGCAGCGAGAGATCCTGCGGCCGCTTCCTCCCATCTACCGGCAGCCTCTCTCCGGTCACTACTTCGAGGTGCACTTCGACGACGGCAGCGAACTGCGATCCCGTTCCCAGTGGGACGAACGACTGCTGGTGACACGGCCGGAGCTGCCCCGCGCCAGCTACTGGCTCGCGCAGGGTCCGCGGGGACAGCGGCTCCTGGTGTGGCAGAACCGCTACGAAAAGGGGGGCGAGAGAGTGGTGATCGCCATCGCCGAAGACGTGGCACCCTTGCTTGCCGCACTGCGGCGCTTCATCGGGATCGGCGTGATCGCCTCCCTCGCCGCGATCCTGCTGATGCTCACCCTTCAGCGGGTGGTGATCCGTCGCGCCTTCGCCCGCCTCGATGCCAGTCGCGACCAGGTGCGCCAGGTGCGCGACGGGCGGCTGAAGCGGCTCGATCGCGACGTACCCGCCGAGGTGCTTCCCCTCGTCGAAGAGTTCAACGAACTCCTCGATGCGTGGCAGCAGCATCGGGAGCGTTCGCGCAACGCGGTCGGCAACCTGGCCCACGCCCTCAAGGCCCCCCTGCAGCTCATCCTGCGCCACGGCGAGGAGGATGGTGATCCGCGGATCGTCGAGCAGGCACAGCGGATGCAGCGGCTCCTGGAACAGGAACTCAAGCGGGCGCGGATCATCGGCCGGGCCACCGGCGGGCAGCACTTCCGCCCGCGAGCGGACATCGACGATCTGGTCGAGACCATCCGCACCCTCTATCACCACAAGGCCCTGGAGATCGAGACCCGTGTCGATGCCCCGCCCACCCTTCCACTCGATCAGAACGACATGATCGAGCTGCTGGGCAACCTGCTCGACAACGCCGCCAAGTGGGCGGAGAGGCGGATCCGCCTGGAGGTTCGGGCAGGGGAGGGATTCCGCCTCGAGCTGGAGGACGACGGGCCCGGTATCGACCAATCGAGGCGCAAGGCGCTGCTCGCCCGTGGCACCCGGCTGGACGAAAACCGCCCCGGTCACGGACTCGGCCTGGCGATCGTCGGCGAGATCGTGAGCCTCTATGGCGGGACCCTGCGGCTGGATCGGTCGGAGAGGCTGGGTGGGCTCCGGGTCTCGATAGAACTGCCCCGTTGAGGAAACGGGGGAGGCAGCGCCTCCCCCGTCCGGCGCTCAGGGAGCGGGTGGAAGGGTTGCGATGGCCTCGAAGAGGACGGGGATCTGGTCGTCGAAGTAGGGGCTGAACATCTCCAGATCGTAGCCCACGTACCCGTAGCTGTTGAGGCCGTTGATCCAGTTGCCCGGACCGCCGCCGGGATTCAGCCCCAGCACCCAGGGACCGCCACTGGAACCGCCGGTCATGGTGGAGCCCAACCCGTGGGTGAAGGGGGCGTCACCCGCCTGCCAGGTGTCGGTCTCCGCCGTGGAGGCGGTGGTGATCCAGAGCCGCTGGCCATCGAAGGGATCCGCGGCCGGATAGCCGGCCAGCGTGTAGGCCTGGGGCAGCGACCAGTTCCAGGCGTAGCCGAGGGCGCCCACGGCGTCCTGGACGTTCACGCCGTCCTGGGTGTAGAGCTGGATGGCACACACGTCACGACTGAAGTCCCCGTCGTTGAACCAGGAGGTGAAGGTGGCTGCTGTCGCCCCGGCCCACGACCCGAAAGGCTGGTTGCCTTCCCAGTAGGCGGGGACGAAGAGCCAGTTCCCGTGCCAGTTTCCACTCCCATCGGCACAGCAGTGGCCGGCGGTGACGATCATCTGGCGATTGCCGGCCCCCCAGTCACCGGCGCTGGTGACCGAGCTCGCCGAGCAGACCCAGTAGCCGCCCCCGATGTCCTGGAAATAGAGCTTGCCGAAGGTGCTCATGGGAAACTGCATCCGCACGGAGCCCCCCAACAGATCGAAGGTGTTCTGGGGCGGCGGATAGTCGTACCAGACCGTGCTGCCCGGGCCCACCTCCGGGGTTGCGGAGAGTTGCAGCGCAGGTGCCTTGCGATCCAGTTTCACGCCCTTGGGCGCGACAGCCTTCACCTGCCCCGCCTTGCCAGAGGGCTTGACGGTTTCCGGAGCCGCGGGAGCGGGGCGTCCCTCCACCCGCGGAAGCTTCATGGGTCGTGCCGCCTTCATGCGCTCCGGAGTCCAGAACTGGACGACGGCGTCGGGCGTGTTGAGATCCTGCTGCGGGCTCAGCGTGATGCCGCTTTGCGCAGAGACGGTGCCCGACGAGAGGGCGAGCAGAGAGACACAGGCCAGTGTGGAGAGCGATCGTGGTATCGGAATTCGGAAGTTGGTCGCGTTCATGGCCATTTCCTCCTGAATTTGTCCATGTTGCCAAACTGATTCTTGCGGTTTCCGGTTTTTGGCCGGAAAAGGGCAGAGTCTCTGCCCTCGATTGACAGGATGTGCTCCACGGGTGGTCACCCGCAGTGAAATATTTCAGCACTGGATGAGGAAGTATTTGGAAGGCGGGATGTGAGATGGGAGATGGAAAGGAAAAAAAAGAGCCCCGGTGGGTTAGGCCGGGGCTTAACTGCCAAACTTGGCTGGAGGTGATAAGGGGCCGGGTCAGCGCCAGCGCCGGGCCCCTCTCCCTGACTCCCTGGACTGGGCGGGTGGTCCCCAGGCCTTCCAGGCCTTGCCACTCCCTGGCTGTCCACGGTTGAGATCTTAGGGAGTCATGGAGTGGTTGTCTGTCGGGGAGGAACGACGCCTATTGTAGGATTTTTCTTACGTACAGCCTCTCCACCGATGGCGCGGGAGGTGAAAGGGGGGAGGGAATTGTCCTGCGTCAATGGAGCGGTGGATTAACAGGCTGTTGAAAAACTCCGTTTTTCTGCAGCCTGTGCCGCGGTGCAGGGATGCACCGCCGTTTTCAATGAGGCCAGCAGCCTGTCGGACTTTGACAGGCGGTCAGGTTCTGGTGCTTTCCGCGGGGCCCCGAGAGGCGGGAAGGCCCTCCCGGGGGGGCGCCGTGAACCCATCCCTGGGGGCTCGTCGGCGGCATCCTTGCCGCCAACGCCCCCGTGAGGGCCTTCCCGCCTCTCGGGGCGGAGTGACCTTCAGCTTGAAGTCCGACAGGCTGCTGGCCTCATTGAAAACGTGAGGAAGGCGGAAATCGCATTTTCGGCTTCCGGCGTTGAAAAAGGCCAGGACGGCCTTTTTCAACATCCTGTCAAGGAGCAGAAGTGGCCGGAGGCTGGCCTGTCGCGTCGGCTAGCTGTGCTACGATTGCCCCATGGACATTCTCTACGCCGCTATCGAACCCTACGTCCAGCACACCCTTGCCGTGGATCCCCCCCACGTGCTCCATGTGGAGGAGTGTGGCAACCCGCGCGGGCTGCCGGTGGTCTTCCTCCATGGTGGTCCCGGCGGTGGAACGGAGCCCTTCCATCGCCGTTTCTTCGATCCGGAACGCTACCGCATCGTCCTCTTCGATCAGCGGGGCTGTGGTCGCTCGACGCCCCACGCGGAGCTGGAGAAGAACGACACCTGGAGCCTGGTGGCCGACATGGAGCGGATCCGCGAGCACCTGGGCATCGAGAGGTGGGTGGTGTTCGGCGGCTCCTGGGGCTCGACTCTCGCCCTGGCCTATGCGGAGAGCCATCCCGAGCGGGTCATGGGCCTGATCCTGCGCGGCATCTTTCTCTGTCGCGAGAGGGACATCCAGTGGTTCTACCAGGAGGGGGCGAGCCGTGTCTTTCCCGACTACTGGGAGGACTTCCTGGCCCCCATCCCGGTGGCCGAGCGGGGCGATCTGCTCCACGCCTATCACTGCCGGCTCACCGGGGAGGACGAGGTGGCCCGCATGGTGGCTGCCAAGGCGTGGTCGGTATGGGAGGGGAGGTGTGCGACGCTGGGCGGGAATCCCGGGCTGGTGGAACATTTCGCCGACCCCTTCGTCGCCCTCGGCCTGGCCCGTATCGAGGCCCACTACTTCGTCAACAACGCCTTCCTGGAACCCGACCAGCTACTGGACAACGCCCACCGGCTGAAGGGGATCCCAGCCATCGTCGTTCACGGCCGCTACGACATGGTCTGTCCTGTGGAACAGGCATGGGCGCTCCACGAGGCGTGGCCGGAGGCGCAGCTCAACATCATCCCCGAGGCGGGTCATGCGGCCACCGAACCGGCGATCGCCTCGGCCCTGGTGGAGGCGACCCGCCAGATGGGTGAAAGGCTGGAATGATCGCGCTCATCCAGCGGGTGAGGGAGGCGCGGGTGATGGTGGGGGAGGAGCTCACCGGCGCCATCGGCGAGGGGATCTTCGCCCTGGTGGGGGTGGAGCGGGGGGACACCGAGGCGCAGGCGGAAAGGCTGCTGGAGCGGGTGCTCGGTTACCGGATCTTCGAAGACGACGCGGGCCGCATGAATCTCAGCCTCGCCGAGACGGGTGGCGGGCTGCTGCTGGTTCCTCAGTTCACCCTCGCCGCCGATACCCGCAAGGGGATGCGCCCCAGCTTCACCCCGGCGGCCCCGCCGGGGGAGGGATGAGCTTTCTGGTGATGGATGGCAATACGGGCGGGCGCATGAGCTTTCTTTCCTCCCATCCGTATAGCAAACGAACCGATTCCTCGCACGATGGCTTTACCTTTGTCTTTGAAGGCCTCCGTTTTTCATCCGAGCTGACGGCGTTTTATGACAGCCTGCGCGCACGTTCCTACGGCAAGCCCTCTACAAGCGGCGATGATATTACGAGCGCCGGCGGGATGGAAGTGGTGATCAGTGAGATCAACTGGATGGGCGGCTATGAAAATGACGGCTCGTCGGACAGCGGCGAGTATGTGGAATTTTTTAATAATCAGTCCTCCCCTGTCAATGTATCGGGCTGGAAATTCATCTGCAACAATGGAGCCGATGCCACAATCTTCACCTTCCCGTCATCCACGGTGATTGCTCCCGGGGAGTACTTCCTTGTGAGTCGCAATACCGGCGAGTTCGTGGATCGCGCCCATCTGTTCATGAGTACCTGGACGACGATCCCGGATGACAGCCAGACCTGCCGCCTGGAGGATGCCAATGGAACCGTTGTGGACACGGCCGGCTCGGCGCCGCGTACCTTTGCTTCTCTTTCCAGCTACTTTGGCCTGGACGATACGACCAACAAAATCAACAAGTCGATGGAGCGCATCAGCATGACCACCAGCGGCACGAGCATTGCCAACTGGCATACCAATTCCCATACAAGCTGGAACCAGAACTACAACATCGATCCGAACAACATCCAGCGCACCTTTGGCACTCCGGGCTATGCCAACAGCACGAACAATACCAGCGGCACGGTTCCGGAAAGCGTCGTCAATCTGAATGCGGGGGACATCCTGATTACCGAGGTGCACTTCGATGTGGATACTGCCAGCGGCTTTGAAGGCGGCGGGGGAACGCTTTGCACAGAGGCAGAGGATGAGTTCATAGAGATTCTGAACAATACCAATAAAAAAATCGATATGGGCGGAGCCACACTGCAGTACGGTAACAGCAGTGGAAACTTTAATATCGATTATACCTTTCCGAGTGGCTATGAGCTTGCCGCCGGAGCCCGTGTGGTCGTAGTTGCGCAGGATGCGGGCTGCTACAACTCAACGAGCCTGTCCGGGGTGAATGCCCTTTTCGATGGGATGACAGCCTGGAGTCTTTCCGGGACGGGGGCCACCTTTGCCCTTGTCAAAAATGCGGTGGACTTGCCCGATGGGCAGGCCGGCCCCGCCATCAATGCCGGCACAACGGCCGGAGTGCTCGACTATGTCGGCACGGCCACCAATTCCAATGTCTATGAAACCGCTCAGGCCCCCGATTGCACGGATCAGTCTTTGGTGCGCACGGTTCCCACGACGGACACGGACAACAACTCGGCGGACTTCAGTTGCGGCACGGCCAACGGAACCCCCGGACGTTGATCGTATTTCATTGGATACAGATAGAGAAGATAGAGAAATGAGAAAACAAAAGGAAATTGTTGGCTTATATTGTCTTGTAAAAGGGGCTGTCTTTCTGTGTCTGTGTGCGGTTTTGTTTTCGGTTCAGGCCTGTAGTGCCCTGGAGGATGCCCTAGAGGGCCTGTGGACGGACTCCCAGGAACAGCTCTTGGATCAGGGCACGATTTTCGTGGATGATACCGGAAATATAGAAGTAACCTTCAACAACCTTGAGTTTGCGACCAACCCCCTTTTCAGTGAGGCCTCCTTCATTTCGGTCTGGGTCTATAAAAGGGGAGGGGATGCCCGCGTGCGCTGCTGTACGGGATCGAGCGATTGCCCCCAACTAGAGCAGGATTCCTGTCTGATCGGAGTTGGATTTTCGAACGACCTCAATTTTGCCGGAAGCCGTTATCTGAACCTGCACATTCCGCGCCCCTTTAATAAATACGCAACCTCCTACTTCATGCCTGTCTATGTGGCCGACAAGGAGGGCACCCCGACCAACTACCAAGGCTCTTACAACGATTTCTCCAGCCCTGTCAATGCCGTGGGGGACAGGGAACTCTATACGGTATATTTGGGAATTTTTTATAATGTTATTGGGGGATTTACAGGGCTCAGGATCAAGAATGCCAAGACCACGGTCGGTGATAAGGAGATCTATTCTCAGGTGCAGCCGGACTATCTGTCCCCTCCGATTTTTATCGAGACCCGCTTCTATCCGCGTTCCATCGAAGACCCTCCCGGATCGACCTACTCCATTCCGCATCTGGCCTCCTGGACTCCCAACCCTGCCGGAGAGAGCGGGCTTTTCAATCGCGCCTCGATTCGCATCAATGAAATCGGCAATGCGATTGGGGGGACGACGGCCAATGACTTCATCGAGCTCTACAATCCCACGAGCACTTCCGTGCCGCTGGAAGGGGTCTATCTCTACCGCTGGACCGACAGCCAGTGCGACAGCCTACCTTCGGGAGAAACCACGCAGAGCCTCGGAGACGTGATCATCCCGGCGGGCGGTTACTATGTGCTTTCCCGCTCCGGGAATACCCTTTCGAATGTCAATGGGAATCTGAATTCCAGCATCAACAATGTCTCCGGAAACGATTGCTGGGCTCTGGTTTTCGGAAACGATACGGTCTTTTCTCCGACGGACTCCTCCGACTTCTTGGACTTTTTCAGCAGGACGGGAGATTGCCTTTGTCCTCTTAAACTGCTGTGGAG
>JALTLT010000367.1 GCA_027001815.1 Gammaproteobacteria bacterium
CTCGCCAAGGGCCTGGAGCAGGCGCCTGTTCTCCTTCTCCATGCCGATGGTGATACGCAGGAACTCGCCGAGGCCGTAGGGCTCCAGCGGCCGGACGATCACCCCCTGCCGCTCCAGGGCGGCGCAGACGGGCGCCGCCGGGCGGCCGAAGTGGACACAGAGAAAGTTGCCCGCCGAGGGCAGCATCCCCAGGCCGAGGCCGCGCAGGCCGGCATTGAGCTGCTCCATGCCGCGGTCGTTGATCTCCACCGAGCGGCGGATGTGCTCCTGGTCGCGCAGTGCCGCCACCGCCGCCGCCTGGGCGACGCTGTTGACGTTGAACGGCTGGCGCACCCGGTTGAGGAGATCCGCCACCCCGGGACTGGAGAGGGCGTAGCCGACCCGCAGCCCCGCCAGGCCGTAGGCCTTGGAGAAGGTGCGGGTGATCACCAGGTTGGGATGATCGGCCAGCCAGCGGCTCGCCTCCAGGTAACCGGGACGCAGGCTCGCATACTCCACGTAGGCCTCGTCGACCACGATGACGATGTTCTCCGGCAGCGCCTCGATGAACCCCTTCAGCTCCTCGCCGTTGAGCCAGGTGCCGGTGGGGTTGTTGGGGTTGGCGATGAAGACCACCCGGGTGGCGCCATCCACGTGCGAGACCATCGATTCCAGGTCGTGCCCCAGGGGCATCATCGGATGCTGGGCCGGGTTGGGGGGCGTGATCACCGGCTCGGCACCGGCCGCCTGGGTGGCCAGCCAGTAGACGGCAAAGGCGTGACGGGCCATCACCGCCTTGCGGCCCGGACCGAGGAAGGCGCGCGCCACCAGTTCCAGCACGTCGTTGGAGCCGTTGCCGAGGGTGATGCAGGCGGGATCGATGTCGTGGTGACCGGCCAGCGCCTCCTTGAGGGCGAAGCCGTTGCCATCCGGGTAACGGGCCACCCCCGGGAGCACCTCGGCCATGGCCGCCAGGGCCTCCGGACTGGGCCCGAGGGGATTCTCGTTGGAGGCGAGCTTGAGGGCGGAGGCGATGCCCAGTTCCCGCTCCAGCGCCTCCGGCGGCTTGCCGGGTTCGTAGGGACGGAGCTTCTGCACGCCCGGCATGGCCAGGGGCTGGAAGGGGTTGTCACTCATGCGGGATTCTCCTGAGACCTCAGAGGACGGCCCGGGGATAGGAGCCGAGGATCTTGAACAGCGAGGCCTCCTGCTCGAGCTGTTCGAGGGCGCGGGCCACCTGCGGATCGTCCATGTGCCCCTCCAGGTCGACGAAGAAGACGTAGTCCCACATGCCGCGGCGCGATGGGCGCGACTCGATGCGGGTGAGGCTGATCTCGTTCTCCACGAAGGGGACCAGCAGCCGGTAGAGTGTGCCGGCCCGGTTCTGGGCCGAGAGCAGCAGGGAGGTCTTGTCCGCCTCCGAGCGTCCCACCGGGTGACGACCGATCACCAGGAAACGGGTGGTGTTGTCGGGCTCGTCCTCCACGTTGCGGACGACGATCGCCAGCCCGTAGATCTCGGCGGCGGTCTCGCCGGCGATGGCCGCGGCGGCCGGATCCTCCGCCGCCCGGCGGGCCGCCTCCGAGTTACTGGAGACCGCCACCCGTTCCGCCTTCGGCAGATTGCGGTCGAGCCACTCGCGGCACTGGGCCAGCGACTGCTGGTGGGAGTAGACCCGCTCGATCCCCTCCATGGTGCCTTCCCGGTTCATCAAATGGTGGTGAATGCGCAGTTCCACCTCCCCGCAGATCTTGAGGGGTGAACGCATGAACATGTCGAGGGTGTGGTTGATCACCCCCTCGGTGGAGTTCTCCACCGGCACCACCCCGTAGTGGGCGGCCCCCGACTCCACCTCGCGGAACACCTCGTCGATGGCCGGCAGGGGGCGGGTGCGCACCGAATGGCCGAAGTGCTTGAGGGCGGCGGCCTGGGTGAAGGTCCCCTCGGGGCCGAGGAAGGCGATGGTGAGCACCTCCTCGAGGGCGAGGCAGGCGGACATGATCTCGCGGAAGAGGCGCGCGATCTCCTCGTTGGAGAGGGGGCCGCGGTTGCGCTGCTGGATGCGGCGCAGCACGTCGGCCTCCCGCTCCGGCCGGTAGAAGGCGGTGTCGTCCCCCGCTTCCGCTTTGACCCGCGCCACCTCCTGGGCACAGCGGGCGCGCTCGTTGATCAGCTCCTGGAGCTGCCGGTCGATGGCGTCGATCCGCTGCCGGATCTCCCCCAGCTTCTGCTCCTTGTCGCTCATCGCCCCGCGCTCACACCCGACCCAGGGCCCGCACCTTCAGCACGCCATCGATGGCGGCGATCGCCTCCAGGGTCTCCCGGGGGATCTCGCTCTCCACGTCCACCAGGGTGTAGGCGAGGTCACCGTTGGACTTGTTGAGCATGTCCTTGATGTTGAGGCTGGCGTCCGCCAGGCGGGTGGAGATCTGGCCCAGCATGTTGGGCACGTTGGCGTTGACCACCGAGAGCCGCCAGCCGTCGGCCCGCGGCATGCGCACCTCGGGGAAGTTGACCGAGTTGTAGACGATCCCCTCCTCCAGGTAGGCACGCAGCTCGTCGGCCACCATCACCGCGCAGTTCTCCTCCGCCTCGCGGGTGGAGGCGCCCAGGTGCGGCAGGGAAATCACCCGCGGGTGGTTCTTGATGAGGTTGTTGGGGAAGTCGCAGACGTAGGCCCAGAGGCGGCCGGCATCGAGCGCCTCCACCACCGCCTGGTCGTCGACGATGCCGTTGCGGGCGAAATTGAGGATCACCGCCCCCTTGCGGATGATCCGCAGCCGCTCCTCGTTGATCAGGTTGCGGGTGGCGTCCACCAGCGGCACATGGAAGGTGACGAAGTCAGAGCGGGAGAGCAGATCGTCCACGCTGGCCGCCTGCTGCACCTCCGAGGAGAGCTGCCAGGCGCGCTGGACGGTGATCTCCGGGTCGTAACCCACCACCTTCATGCCGAGCGCCAGGGCGGCGTTGGCCACCTGGACGCCGATGGCGCCGAGCCCCACCACGCCCAGGGTGCGCCCCGGCAGCTCGAAGCCCACGTACTGCTTCTTGCCCGCCTCCACCGCCTTGTGGATGGCATGGTCGTCCCCCTCCAGGTTGCGGGCGTAATCCCACGCCTGGCAGATGTTGCGGGCCGCCAGCAGCATGCCGGCCAGCACCAGCTCCTTGACCGCGTTGGCGTTGGCCCCCGGGGCGTTGAAGACCGGGATGCCGAGCCGGCTCAGCTTCTCCACCGGGATGTTGTTGACCCCGGCGCCGGCCCGTCCCACCGCCAGCAGGCTCTCCGGCAGCTCCATGTCGTGCATGTCGAAGGAGCGCAGCATGATGGCGTCCGGGTGGGTGATCTCGGAGGCCACCTCATAGCGGTCGCGCGGAAGCCGGTCGAGTCCTGCCACGGAAATATTGTTTAACGTAAGTATCTTGAACATCAATTCTCGTCCTGTACATCAAGTCCGGAAGGAGTGCCTCAGGCGTGCTGTCGCTCGAACTCGGCCATGAAGGCGATCAGTGCGTCGACCCCCTCCTCCGGCATGGCGTTGTAGATGGAGGCGCGCATGCCCCCCACCGAGCGGTGCCCCTTGAGGGTCACCAGGCCCGCCTCCTTCGCCTCCGCCAGGAAGGTGGCATCCAGCGCCGGATCGGCGAGGGTGAAGGGGACATTCATCCAGGAGCGGCAGACGGGATCGACCGGGTTGCTGTAGAAGCCGGAGGCGTCGATGGCGGCGTAGAGCTTCTCCGCCTTGCGCCGGTTGATCTCGGCCATCGCCGCCAGGCCACCCTTGCGCTTCAGCCACTGGAAGACCAGGCCGGCCATGTAGAGGCTGTAGGTGGGCGGCGTGTTGTACATGGAGCCGCTCCCGGCATGGGTCCCGTAATCGAGCATGGTGGGGGTGCCGGCGATGGGGCTGCCGATGAGATCCTCGCGGACGATCACCAGGGTGAGGCCGGCGGGGCCCACGTTCTTCTGCGCACCGGCGTAGATGATGCCGAACTTCTCCACCTCCACCGGCCGCGAGAGGATGGTGGAGGACATGTCCGCCACCAGCGGCAGGCCGCCGGTCTCCGGCACATAGGGGAACTCCACGCCACCGATGGTCTCGTTGGGGGTGTAGTGGACATAGGCGGCGTTCTCGTCGAACGAGAGGGTATCGGCGGCGGGGACGGTGGTGAAACGGCTCTCCTCGGTGCTCGCCACCACGTTCACCTTGCCGTAGCGACGCGCCTCGGCGATCGCCTTCTTCGACCAGGCGCCGGTATTGATGTAGTCGGCCTTGCCGGCGCTGCCCATCAGGTTCATGGGCACCATGGCGAACTGGAGGCTGGCGCCTCCCTGGAGGAAGAGCACCTTGTAGCCCTCGCCGATCCCCATCAGTTCCCGCAGGTCCGCCTCCGCCTGCTCGGCGATGGACATGAACTCCTTGCCCCGGTGACTCATCTCCATCACCGACATGCCGGAGCCGCGCCAGTCCAGCAGCTCCTCACGCGCCTGTTCGAGCACCTCCGTCGGCAGCGCCGCCGGTCCCGCACTGAAGTTGTACACCCTGCTCATGGATCGATTGTTCTCCCGATTCTCTTTCGGACCGCCATTGGACGGCCATGAACCCGGGCGGGGTGCCGGGAAACACCGCTTCTCGGCACCCCGCCGGAAACTCTCCGCTACGAGGCCTCGGGTGGCGTGCCTCCGTTCCCCTCGCCCCCTTCCTCGTCCTCTTCTTCCGCCACCACCCGGTCGACGCCCACCAGTTGTTCCCCCTTCTCCAGGTTGATGAGCTTCACCCCCTGGGTGTTGCGTCCCAGGCAGGAGATCTCCGCCACCCGGGTCCGCACCAGAGTGCCGCCGTTGGTGATGAGCATGATCTCGTCCTGGGTGGTGACCTGGATGGCGCTCACCAGCTCGCCGTTGCGCTCGTTGAGGGCCATGGCAATCACCCCCTGGCCGCCGCGGGTGTAGACCGGGAACTCCTCCACCGCGGTGCGCTTGCCGAAGCCGCGGCTGGTGGCGGTGAGGATGTCGCCCTCGTCGACGATGATCAGCGAGATCACCCGCTGACCCGGCTGGAGGCGAATGCCACGCACACCGCGCGCCGTGCGCCCCATGGGGCGCACGTCCCGCTCGCGGAAGCGGATCGCCTTGCCGGCGTCGGTGAAGAGCATCACCTGGTCGTCGCCACCGGTCACCGCCACGTCTACCAGGTGGTCGTTCTCCCGCAGATCGACGGCGATGATGCCGTTGGAGCGCGGCCGCGAGAAGTCGGAGAGCGGGGTCTTCTTCACCACTCCGCTGCTGGTGGCCATGAAGACGAAGCGATCCTCGGTGAAGTCGCGGATCGGCAGCACCGCGGTGATCCGCTCCCCCTCCTCGAGGGGCAGCAGGTTGACGATCGGCCGGCCACGGGCGTTGCGCCCCGCCTGGGGCAGTTCGTAGACCTTCAGCCAGTACGCCTTGCCGCGGCTGGAGAAGCAGAGGATGGTGTCGTGGGTGTTGGCGACGAAGAGCTTGTCGATGAAATCCTCTTCCTTGACGTGGGTGGCACTCTTGCCCCGCCCCCCGCGCCGCTGGGCCCGGTAGACGGAGACCGGCTGCGACTTGGCGTAGCCGGCGTGGGAGAGGGTCACCACCACGTCCTCCGGCGCGATCAGGTCCTCGAGGCTGAGGTCGAGATGATCGGTGACGATCTCGGTGCGCCGCGGGTCGCCGTACTTCTCCTTCATCTCCAGCAGCTCGTCACGGATCACCAGCCGCAGCCGTTCCGGATTGGAGAGGATCTCCAGCAGGTCGGCGATGGTCTCCAGCAGCTCGCCGTACTCCTTGACGATCTTGTCCTGCTCCAGCCCCGTGAGGCGCTGCAGCCGCAGGTCGAGGATCGCCTGGGCCTGCGCCTCGGAGAGGCGGTAGCCTCCCTCCGAGAGGCCGAATCCCGCCTCCAGCCCCTCCGGGCGGGAGGCGCCGGCGCCGGCCCGCTCCAGCATCTCCTCCACCACCCCCGGCCGCCAGACACGGGACATCAGCCCCTCCTTCGCCTCGGCGGGGCCGCTGGAGGCCTTGATCAGGGCGATCACCTCGTCGATGTTGGCCAGCGCCACCGCCAGCCCCTCCAGCACGTGGGCCCGCTCCCGCGCCTTGCGCAGGTCGTGGACGGTGCGCCGGGTCACCACCTCGCGGCGATGGCGGAGGAACGCCTCGATGATCTCCTTGAGATTGAGCAGGCGCGGCCGGCCGTCCACCAGGGTGACCATGTTGATGCCGAACACCGTCTGCAGGGCCGTGTGCTGGAAGAGGTTGTTGAGCACCACCTCGGCCATCTCGCCCCGCTTGAGCTCGATGACCATGCGCGTGCCCTCCTTGTCCGATTCGTCACGCAGCTCGGCGATCCCTTCCAGCTTCTTCTCCTTCACCAGCTCGGCGATCCGCTCCATGAGCCGAGCCTTGTTGACCTGGTAGGGGAGCTCGGTGACCACGATCCGGCTGCGTCCGCTCTCCATCTCCTCGAAGTGGGTACGGGCGCGGAGGTAGATGCGCCCGCGGCCGGTGAGGTAGGCCTCGCGGATGCCGCGGGCGCCGTTGATGATCGCCGCGGTGGGGAAGTCGGGGCCGGGGATGTACTCCATGAGCTGCTGGATGGAGAGTTCCTCGTCGTCCAGAAGCGCCACGCAAGCGTCGATGACCTCGCCCAGATTGTGGGGCGGGATATTGGTGGCCATGCCCACCGCGATGCCCGCCGAACCGTTGATCAGCAGGTTGGGGATGCGGGTGGGGAGGACCGCCGGCTCCTTCTCCGTGCCGTCGTAGTTGGGCACGAAATCGACCGTCTCCTTCTCCAGGTCGGCGAGCAGCTCGTGGGCGATGCGCGACATGCGCACCTCGGTGTACCGCATGGCCGCCGGGGCGTCGCCATCCACCGAGCCGAAGTTGCCCTGGCCGTCGATCAGCATGTAGCGCAGGGAGAAGGGCTGGGCCATGCGCACGATGGTGTCGTAGACCGCGGTGTCGCCGTGGGGGTGGTACTTACCGATCACGTCACCCACCACGCGGGCCGACTTCTTGTAGGGCTTGTTCCAGTCGTTGCCCAGTTCGTGCATGGCGTAGAGGACGCGGCGGTGAACCGGCTTGAGGCCGTCCCGGACGTCGGGGAGCGCCCGGCCGATGATCACGCTCATGGCGTAATCGAGGTAGGACTGCCGCATCTCGTCTTCGACGTTGACGGGCAGGATCTCTTTGGCGTATTCGGCCATCAATTCCCTTTTCTACGTGTCTTCGACTTGGTGGTTGATCGGCTGGACGGCAACCCACCCTTCCGCGGAGCAAGGGTCACCAGAACCCCGTTGCGCAAGCGCAACGCAATTTCATGATATTACCACAATCGGGGGGTTCGGGTCTCACCGGCGACGGCGGGCCGACCCGGGAGGCAACGGAAGGAGGAAACCAGGGGATCATTCAGAATTTCAGTGGTTTGTACGGGAATCCTGAAGCGGAGTCTGCGCCATCGCCCTTCCCCTCGCGGAAACGCCCGGGGAGAAACCGGGGCGCAGGCGGCAAGGCCTGCCGGGGTCTGGAGGCGTGGAGGGTTTCCGGTGCCATCCGCGGGGGCTGTCCGGGGCGCCCCCGCGTCCCGCGGGGATCGGGTGTGGCACCGGGTTGGCGCTGCGTGCCGATGCCGAGTTCAACCCGGCGCTCCCGGTATTGCCGCTAACCCGCGAGGAAACGGGTCCGGGCCGAACCATCGTCGAGGACCCGCCGGATCTCGTCGGCCGCCGCGGCCAGGTCGCCGAACCGCCCCACGTGGTGCAGCACCAGCGCCCCGGAGTAGACCAGGCCGTCCCGGATCGGTCCGGCCTCTCCCTCCAGAGCGGCCATACCCATGCGCGCCGTCACCTCCGCCATGGCGTCGATGTCCACCGCCACGGCGATCTCGTCCCCCGCCCGCGGCGCCTTGGGCAGCTCCTCGGGGAGCGGCGCGGCACGCACCGCCTGCTCGATCCCCAGCGCTCGCGGATCGAGATCCATATCCTGCTCCTCGCCCCGGTCGTGGTAGAAGACGCACTTGCCCGCCTGACGCAGGGAGGGGGTGACGCCCCCCTCCACGCCGCGGACCAGCAGCAGCGAATCGAAGCCGGAGTGACGCGCCAGCAGGGAGTAGATGCGCGGATAGGGCTTGTGGACGTAGCCGGTCACCAGCCGGGTGGCGCGGCGGCCGCGGATCGGCCCCTGCAGCACCTCCAGGGTGGTGAGGACGGTGCGCTTGATCATCTTGTCGCGCAGCCCCTGGAGGGCATACAGGGAGGGGCAGAAGCGGGACTGGTCCACGTAGGCCCAGCCCACCGCCGGATCGGCCAGGCGCGCCGCCGCCTCCTCCGGGGAGAGATCCACCTCCCGACCTGCGGCGCGCAGCACCCGCTTGTGGGTGACGCCATACTTGGGGCCCATGCTCTCCACCCCCTCGCTCACCACCGCGACGCCGCAGGCCGCCAGCACCGCCGGAAGGAAGGGAGAGGCCGGAATGGTGCGGTTGTAGCCGTCGTAGGGGTCGGAGAGGGCCACCACCTCGTCCACCTCCGCCTCCACGCGATGGGTCGCCTCCAGGAGGGCGTCCAGCACCCCGGTGTTCTCCTCGTCGGTCTCCCGCTTCATGCGCAGGGCGATGAGAAAGATGGCCGCCTGCACCGGATCGACCCGGTTGCCCAGCACCGCCCGCATGCCACCGGCAGCCTCCTCGCGGCTGATGTCCTTGCTCAGCTCGGGGCCGGTGGCCACCCGCTGGATGATGGAGCGCATCAGCGCCACAGGGTCGTCGTACTGAGTCTGGTTCTGTTCGGTCATGGATCGCAGCATCCTCTGAAAACACGGTTGAAACTACTTCAAGATATTATTTCATCCGTATGATTGTATTTGTAATTGAATGAAATCCCGGCTCAATCCGGTTGCACCAGGATCCGCCCCTCCTCCACCCTCACGGGATAGACGGCCAGATTCTCGTCCGCCGGTTCATCCAGCACCCGGCCGCTCTCCAGGTCGAAACGGCTGCCGTGCAGGGAACACTTGATCTTCCTGCCCTGGATGCAGCCCAGCGCCAGGGAGACCTCCTCGTGGGGACACATCTCGTCGCAGGCGAAGACCCGCCCCTCGGCATGGACCAGCAGCAGCCGGCGCCCTGCCAGACTCACCTTGCGCATGGTCCCCTCGGGGATCTCCTCCACCGTCACGCCACTCTCCAGCCAGTCGCTCATCGCCTCACCCCAGCATCACGTCGATCTGCCGCTGCACCGGACCGGCGAGCGGCTCCAGCTTCTTGCGCAGCACCGTGCCCACCGCGTCGGTGCGGGCGAAGATGAGCCGCACCTGCGGCTCCCCCACGTGGGCGAGGAACATCATCGCCCGCAGCCGCCCCTCCTGCTCCGGCACCTCCTGGAGCACCTGCTGCAGGTCCGGATGCCGGGCCGGATCGCCGAACAGCACCTCGTCGACCGCCCGCTCCAGCTCCTCGGCGGAGAGACACTCCGCCTTCAGCCGCTGCACCGGGGCGTGGTACCGCTCGCCCGCCTCCAGCAGCGCCACGTAGGAATCCTGGTCGCTGGGCCGCTTCATGGCCCCGCCGAAGGCCTCGAGGAAGGTCTGGCCCGGCCCCTCCAGCAACCGGAGCAGATGGGCGGCCACCCGGTTGTCCGCTCCCGCCAGCGCCTCCAGACGATCCCGGCACCCCTCCAGCGAAGGGTGGGGGGGACGGCATTCCGGGAGATCGTCGGGGGTGGAGAGGAGGAAGCCGATCCGGAACACCCCCTTCGCCCGCCCCCGCTTCCAGATGGCCTGCCGGGTCGTCTCGTCGATGAGACCGGGCTGCAGGAGGAGACGTACCGATTCGACGATCGCCCGCGGCTCCTCCTCGAAGGGCAGAAACTCCACCAGGAATTCGGCCAGCACCGGCCCCATGCTCCCTCCCGCCACCGCCGGATGGGCCAGCATGCGCCGGGCGTTCCCGGCATCCGGCATCGCCCACCAGGCCAGCTCCGCCAGCTCGTCGGTCAGCTCCGGCGAGCCGCACACCGCCACCACCGCCTCCGGCTCGCCGAGCCGCAGCAGGTCGGCCAGGCGGGCGCCGGCGGTCTGGCCCATGCGGGTCCAGCGCTTGAGAAAGACGGGATAGCCGCCGGGGGAGCCGAGCACCACGCTGGAAAGCAGCTCCCGCACCCGGCGGATGTACTGATCGGCCCGGCAGTTGGGGTTGAGCTGGATGAGGCTCTCCTGACCGTCGCGGGAGAGGCCGCGCACGGTCATCTGCCCCTCGTCGACACGGATCGCGGCGGCGTTGGCCAGCAGCACGTTGAGACGCAGGCTGTCCTCGGCGGAGAGCTCCATGGTCACGCCTCTCCGGGGGCGGTCCAGCCCAGTTCCGCCTCCAGCAGCGGATCGAGACGCCCCTCCCGCTCCAGGGCATGCAGCTCGTCGCACCCCCCGACGTGGGTCTCGCCGATGAAGATCTGGGGGACGGTGGTCCGCCCCCCCGACACCTGGACCATCTCGCTGTAGCGGTCGGGCTCCAGGTCGATCCGGATCTTGTCGATCTCCAGCCCCTTGGCGCGCAGCAGATGCTCCGCGCGAATGCAGTAGGGGCAGATCGCCGTACAGTACATCACCACACCAGCCATGTAATTCCGCCTCGTCTCCCGTCCGGACCCGCGTCCGGAACCACCAGAATCGAATAGCTTACCATTTTACACAGGATTAGGGGATCCCCCTGGCCCGACACCCTGCCAGAGAGGCGCCTGGAAGGGAAGCCCCCGCCCCTCCTCGTCACGCCCCGGGAGCGGCGTGACGAGGGCCTCTTTCCCTGGTGACGCCGGTCCCCCGGCGCCACCCCACGGCAGGCGGCGCTCCCGCGCCGCGCAACCCCTACGCCGCACCCAACCCCCGAGGGACGCAGGAGCGTCCCGGGCCGGGCGTCACGCCGCGGGAGCGGCGTGACGAGGGGGTGGAAAGAGCTGGTGACGCCGGTCCCCCGGCGTCACCCCATGGCAGGCGGCGCTCCCGCGCCGCGCAACCCCTACGCCGCACCCAACCCCCGAGGGACGCAGGAGCATCCCGGGGCGGGCGTCACGCCGCGGGAGCGGCGTGACGAGGGTCTCTTTCCCTG
>JALTLT010000368.1 GCA_027001815.1 Gammaproteobacteria bacterium
AATCCCTTGGAGAGAAAGGCGTCGGAAACCCCCACGGCGGCATCGAGCACCCCCCCGGGGTTGTTGCGCAGGTCGAGCACCAGGCCATAGAGGGGGCCGCCGTTCTCCTCCTTGAGCCGGCCGATGGCCTTGCGCAGGTCTGCGGCGGTCCGCGACTGGAAGGTGCTGATGCGCACATAGCCGTAGCCGTCGTCCAGCATCCGCGACTTGACGCTCTTCACCTCGATGATGTCACGGACGATGGTCACCTTGATGGGGGCGTCCTTCCCCTCGCGGACGATGGTGAGGGTGATACTGGTACCCGGCTTGCCGCGCATCATCTTCACCGCCTCGTCGAGGCTCATGCCCTTCACCGGCTTGTCGTCGAGCCGGATGATCAGGTCCCCGGCCTGGATGCCGGCACGCTGGGCGGGGGTGTCGTCGATGGGGGTGACCACCTTGATGAAGCCGTTCTCCATGCCCACCTCGATACCCAGGCCGCCGAATTCGCCACGGGTGCCGATCTTCAGCTCCTTGAACTCTTCGGGAGTGAGATAGGCGGAGTGGGGATCGAGCCCGGCAAGCATGCCGCGGATGGCGTTCTCCAGGAGGGTGGTGTCGTCCACCTCCTCCACGTAGTCGTTCTTGATGCGGGCGAAGACGTCCGTGAAGGTACGCAGCTCCTCCAGCGGAATCTCCAGAGGCTCGGCCGCGGCCCCTTCGCCCTTGGCAGAGACCACCGCGCTCACCGAGAGCACGGCGCCAAGCACCATGCCGGTGAACAGGAACCAGATGGGACGGATCCCGCGTTGCGTCATCGTTTCACCTCGGAATTCCGCGGATGCACAGAGGGCATCCGGTCTTGTGGCAGCCCCGAAGGCCGCCGGGAAAGGACCCGTACGGGTCGTGCAAGACCCGCCCGTCGGCGGGCGTGCCACTCCGGTCGAGTCGATGTCCCGACCTTACCATAGGACCGGAAAGCGCTCCAATTGGTTCAGGGTGCTCCCAGGCGGCACGTGAACGGCGTCACTAACAGGATGTTGAAACAAGGCCGTCCTGGCCTTTTTCAACGCCGGAAGCCGAAAATGCGATTTCCGGCTTCCTCACGTTTTCAATGAGGCCAGCAGCCTGTCGGACTTCAAGCTGAAGGGCACTCCGCCCCGAGAGGCGGGAAGGCCCTCCCGGGGGCGTTGGCGGCAGGGGTGAGCCGGAAAACGGGGAATGTCCGGTGGACATTCCTCCCGGCGAACGGGCTTGCCACGGATGGCAAGCCCCGGCCCTGCAAGCGGAGCAGGACCGCGCAGCGCCGCAGGCCGCCGACGAGCCCCCAGGGGTGAGGAGAGACCCTTCGTCCAGTGGACGAAGGAAGCTCTCCGAACGCCCCGCCAGGGATGGCGGGGCCGGGCTTTTCGGCGAAGCAGGACAGCACAGCCGAAAAGGGTTTACGGCGCCCCCCGGGAGGGCCTTCCCGCCTCTCGGGGCCCCGCGGAAAGCACCAGAACCTGAACGCCTGTCAAAGTCCGACAGGCTGCTGGCCTCATTTAAAACGGCGGTGCATCCATACTCCGCGGCACGGCCGTCGGGGAAAGGGGTTTTTCAACAGCTTGCTAAGGCGGGCACGGTCACCGCCGGCACCAGCGCACCGGGTCGAGGGGACGCCCTTCGCGACGGATCTCGAAATAGAGGGCGGAGCGGGACTGGCCGCCCGAGTCCCCCACGCTGGCGATCACCTCCCCCGCCTCGACCCACTCGCCCACCTCCTTGTAGAGCCCCTGGTTGTGCCCGTAGAGACTCATGAAGCCATCCCCGTGATCGACGATGATCAGCATGCCGAAGCCGCGCAGCCAGTCGGCGAAGGCGACCCGGCCGCGGGCGACCGCCCGCACCTCTGCACCGTTGGGCGCGTCCAGGAGCACCCCCTTCCAGCGCAGCTCGCTGTGGGGACGGCGACTGCCGAAGCGGGCCCGCAGGCGCCCCTTCACCGGCCACGGGAGCCGACCCCGCAGCTCGGCGAAGGTGCGGACCGCGCCCTCCCCCAGGGGCAGCGACTCCAGGGCCTCACCGATGGCGTCCAGGAGCCTCTGCAGCTCCCGTTCGTCCTCCTGCAGACGGGTGAGCCGCCGGGAACGGTCGCGGATCTCGCGGCCGAGGGAGGCGACCAGCTCCGCCCGCTGCGCGCGCTGTTGCGCCAGCCGCCGCCGTTCCTCCTCCCGCCGTGCCAGCAGCGTCTCCAGCCGACCGCGCTGCACCTCCAGTTCCGCGCGCAACTCGGCCAGCCGCGCCAGGGTCTCGCGCACCGCCTCGATGCGCCGCAGGCGGGCCCGGGCAATGTAGCCGTACCAGGCGAGCATGCGCTGCACGGCGGAGGGGTCCTCCTGGTTGAGCAGCAGTTTGAGCTGCTCCTGGCGCCCCATCACGTAACTGGCCCGCACCTGGGCCGCCAGCAGGCGCCGCTGTTCTGCGAGCCGCCTCTCCTGGTCCGCCCGCTCCCTCTCCAGCCCGGCGATGCGCCCCCGAACCCCCCGCACCTCCGCGCCGATGCGGCGCAGCGACCGGTCCACCTCGCCGATCTTCCGCTCCAGCCGCTCCAGCCGCCGACTCTCCTCGGCCTTGCGGCCGCCGGCCCGCTCGAGGGCCTCCCGCTGCTCGCGGATCCGCTGCTGGATCTCCTGCAGACGCGCCTCGCGGGCGGCCCGCTCCTCGCCGGTGAGCGCCTGGGCGTGGTGGGGGAAGGGCAACAGGAACAGGAGGGAGAGCAGCCAGCACGCTCGCCCACGGCGAATGTCGGGTCGCCGCGGGCGGGAGCGGTTGCTCATCAGGGGTGCAGTTCCACCAGGGAGTGGCCGCTCATCTCCTCCGGCTGGGGGAGATCGAGCAGGGTGAGCAGGGAGGGTGCAACGTCGGCGAGCGAGCCCCCTTCCAGCAT
>JALTLT010000369.1 GCA_027001815.1 Gammaproteobacteria bacterium
AGGAGAAGGGGGAGCGGTCGGGGCGCCGAAAGGCGGTGCTCCCCGACAACCTGTTATAATTGGGAGGCCCGGCTCGCGGTCGCCCGCCGTCGGCAACCGGGCCGGGGCCGCGGCGGGGTGCAACGGACCGTCCTCCGCCCAGCCACCGGATCGCGGACGCGGGAGGCTCCGCGGGTCCCTGGCAGGATGTCGAAAAAGGCCGTCCCGGCCTTTTTCGACGCCGGAAGCCGAAAATGCGATTTCCGGCTTCCTTACGTTTTCAATGACTTGCCGTCATTGAAAACGGCGGTGCATCCCTGCACCGCGACACAGGCTGCCGAAAAACGGTGTTTTTCAACAGCCTGCTGGAGCCGCAACCCACACCCCCTCGCAGCGGGAGTCACCATGACCGAACGCAAACAGGACACCGTCACCATCATCGACAACAGCACCGGCCGCGAGATGACGCTGCCCGTGGTGACACCGGTACACGGGCCACGGGCCTTCGACATCCGCGGCCTCTACCGCGAGATGGGACTGCTCAGTTACGACCCCGGCTTCATGTCCACGGCGAGCTGCCGTTCGAGCATCACCTTCATCGACGGCAACCAGGGGATCCTGCTCTATCGCGGCTATCCGGTGGAGGTGCTGGCGGAGAAGAGCACCTACCTGGAGGTGGCCTACCTGCTGCTCTACGGGGAACTTCCCACCGCCGAAGAGCTGGAGAGCTTCAAGGACAGGATCGTCCATCACTCCATGATCCATGAGAGTGTCAAGACCTTCTTCTCCGGCTTCCACCACGACGCCCACCCCATGGCCATCCTGGTAGGGGTGGTGGGTTCCCTCTCCGCCTTCTATCACGACAGTGCCGACCCCCACGATCCGGTGGAACGGGATCTCACCGCCCACCGCCTGATCGGCAAGATCATCACCATCGCCGGGGCCAGCTACAAGCACTCCATCGGTGAACCCTTCGTCTATCCCAACAACGCCCTCTCCTACTGCGGAAACCTGCTCAACATGCTCTTCTCGGTACCCGCAGAGCCCTACCAGGTGGATCCGGTGGCGGAACGGGCACTGGACATGCTCTTCATCCTCCACGCCGATCACGAACAGAACGCCTCCACCTCCACCGTGCGACTGGCGGGCAGCTCCGACGCCAACCCCTACGCGGCGGTGACCGCCGGCATCGCCTCCCTGTGGGGCCCCGCCCATGGCGGTGCCAACGAGAAGGTGCTCAACATGCTGGAGGAGATCGGCGACGAGAGCAACATCCAGAAGTTCATCGACCGGGCCAAGGACAGGAACGACCCGTTCCGGCTGATGGGTTTCGGCCACCGTGTCTACAAGACCCACGACCCGCGGGCCAAGATCATTCGCGAGATGTGCCACGAGGTGCTGGAGAAGCTGGGCCATGCCGGCGATCCGCTGTTCGATCTCGCCCTGCGGCTGGAGGAGATCGCCCTGCGTGACGAGTACTTCCTGGAGCGCAACCTCTACCCCAACGTGGACTTCTACTCCGGACTGATCTACCGCGCCCTCGGCATACCGACCCAGATGTTCACGGTGATGTTCGCCATCGCCCGCACCGTCGGCTGGCTCGCCCACTGGCTGGAGATGATGAGCGAACCGGAGCACCGCATCAGCCGACCACGCCAGGTCTATGTGGGCGCGGAGAGGCGGGAATACGTCCCCCTCGAGGCACGTCGCTGAAGGCGGCCGCCACTTCTCCCCGCGGGCGACGACCTCTCCCGCTTCCGAAGCGCCTCAGAACCCCCAGGTGGAGTTGAGCAGACGGTAGAACCCCTCGTACTCCGCGTCGCTGGCGCGGGAGAAGTGCTGGACCCGAAAACGCTTGAGGATCGCCTCGCCGTGGCGGATCCCCTCCTCCGAGAGCAGCGCGGCGGTGAGACGGCCGCGGATCTCCGCATCCACGTCGCCGCGGATGGTGAAGGCGCGGTGGGGATAGGCCTCGGAGATGTGGATCTGGTGCAGCCCCTCCCGCTCCTCCGGCTTGCGCTTCTCCCAGAACTTGTCCCGCATCACCGAGGCGATGCCGCGCCCGGCCTGCACACAGCGCAGGCTGTCCATGAAACTCTTCACCGCCACGATCTGCGGCTGGGAGGCGGGGTTGGCGTAGAGGTCGAGGAAGCCGAGGGTCAGCAGATTGGGGGAGCTGAAACCACACACCCGTTTCCCCGCCAGCTCCTTGATGGAATCGATGCCGGCATCGTCT
Source organism: Gammaproteobacteria bacterium (assembly GCA_027001815.1). GTDB lineage: Bacteria > Pseudomonadota > Gammaproteobacteria > JALTLT01 > JALTLT01 > JALTLT01. The sequence continues at coordinate 2,216 of JALTLT010000369.1, forward strand.
CTCACCACCACCACGAAACGGATCTCCCCCGGCAGCTTGGCCAGCACCCGGTGCCCCTGATGTTGCATCCGCCAGGAGGCGAAGTGGGGTCCGTCGAAGTAGATGTCGTATTCACCGCGCTGCATGTGGATGGTGTATTCGAGAAAGGAGCGCACCGGCCTCAGCTCGATCTCGACACCGGCACGTTCGGAGAGAAACTCCACCAGCGGGCCATACATCTCCAGCGTCTTCTGAACCGGCTGGGTGGGCGCCGTGGTGAAGAGCAGCTTGTCGGCCGCCGACGAGAGGGCGGGCAGCATGAGCCACAAGAGGGGAACAAGGGTCAGGACCCGAAAGGAGAGAGCGCCATTGGCCATGTCAGTGGAGTATCCTCGGTGGTGGTGAGGGGCTCGTCCGGTAGAGCCCGCCTCATGTTATCGTCCCTGTCTCTGCGCAGCACCTCCGCGGCCGGAGGTCGACGGAAACCGGAAGGGTGGCGGCCTCGCGACCACCTGGGGTGGGCTATCTTCCCTGCGGACGGAACCCGTCCCCGATGAAGACGCATCGGCCGACCATTTCATTCCCTGCGCGGAGCGGAGACTGCATAATGACACATTCTCACGCCCTTTCGACACCCCTATACTCATGCGCTCCGTCGCAAATCCCGGGCCCCTTGCCATGAGATCCTCCCCACTGGTCCGCCTTCTG
>JALTLT010000370.1 GCA_027001815.1 Gammaproteobacteria bacterium
CCCCCGCATCCCGGCGCCCCCGCAGAAATCTCCGGTGCCCCCCGACCTGACGGGGTCCGGCAAACCGTAAACCGGACGAACACAACCCGCGAGAGCCAGAAGAAGATGTCCTCACCCGACCGCTACGCCGTGATGGGCAACCCCATCGCCCACAGCAAGTCCCCCCTCATCCACAGCCTCTTCGCCCGCCAGACCGGCGAGACGCTCACCTACGAGGCGATCCTGGTCCCCCTCGACGGCTTCGCCGAGGCGGTGGAGCGATTCGGCCGGGAGGGGGGCAAGGGGCTCAACGTCACCGTCCCCTTCAAGCAGGAGGCGTGGCGGCTGGCCGGGGTACGGACACCGCGCGCCGAGATGGCCGGGGCGGTCAACACCCTGCGCTTCGATCCCTCCGGGCTATGGGGCGACAACACCGACGGCGCCGGCCTGGTCCGCGACCTGGTCGCCAATCACGGCGTCTCGCTGGCGGGCAGGCGGATTCTGGTCCTCGGCGCGGGAGGTGCGGTGCGCGGCGTGCTTCAACCACTGCTGGACGAGCGGCCCTCGGAGCTGGTGATCGCCAACCGCACCGTGGCGAAGGCAAAGGCCCTGGTCGAACTCTTCGGCGACAGGGGCATCGCCCTCCGCGCCTGCGGCTTCGACGCCCTCGCGGGAGAACGTTTCGATCTGGTCATCAACGGCACCAGTGCGGGGCTGCACGGCGAGATGCCCCCCCTGCCGGACGACCTGCTGGCCGAAGGGGCCTGCGCCTACGACATGGCCTATGGGGAGCAGCCCACCGTCTTCGTCCGCTGGGCCGGGGAACATCATGCGGCACTGGCACTGGACGGACTGGGCATGCTGGTGGAGCAGGCGGCAGAATCGTTCTATCAGTGGCGCGGTATCCGCCCCGACACCGCGCCGGTGATCGCCAGACTGCGCGAAGGAGGTGACGAAGGGGGGTAAAGGAAGCCCGGTCTCCCCGAGCGAAACCGCTTGACGGGGGCATCACAGGAGGTGTATTGCTCGAACGACACACCCCACCAGAAGGAAGGAGTCCATCATGCGATACGCCATTCCCCTCGTCGCCGCCGCGCTCGTGGCCTCGTCCTCCGCACTCTTCGCCGACCCCGAAGCCAGCCTGGAGGCCCTCGCCACTCCGCCCGCCCCTCCGGCGATGCCCAGCCAGACGGACCGCGTACTCTGCCTGGTAGATACCAACTTCGACAACCAGAGCAGCAACATCGGCACCTGGAATCTCCAGGTCGGCGGAGGCGTGATCTCCGGAACTGCCACCTACGAGGGCTGCCCTCCCTACAACGTGAGCGGTACCTATGCGGGGCCCTCCTTCACCGTCGACATGACCCCATCCGCCCCCAGCAGCTGCTGCGAGTCGGGGCTCGCAACCGGCACCGTCAGCCGGGCGGCGCGAAATGCGGAGGGGACCATCACCTGGATGTGCAACGGTGTCCCCTTGCCCGGCGCCACCACCTGGACACTCTGCCCCTGAAACCACCCCCGGCGCGGAAGGGGAGGAGCGCCCCTCTTCTCCCCCGGACAGGATGTTGCCGGGTCAATGGCGGGTACCGACTTGTGCCCGGCCCGCTCTGCCGGCGTCTGCACGCAACTTTCGGGCTGACCTTCTCAGCCGTTCCGGTACTGTTCCGATAGAGAGAGATAGTGGCGCGCGGAGTAGTCGAGCCACTCCAGCTCCTCGAGGGAGAGGGCGCGCACCTTGCGCACCGGCGAACCGAGCCAGAGGCTCTTCCCCTCCAGCCGCTTGCCGCCGGGCACCAGGGAGCCGGCACCGACGATGGTCCAGGGCTCCACCTCCACCCCGTCCATGACGATCGCCCCCATCCCGATCAGGCAGTGATCACCGACGGTACAGCCGTGCAGGATCACCCGGTGGCCCACCGTCACGTCACTCCCCACCCGTAAGGGGTAACCCTCGGGATGGTGCTCCGACGGGTGGGTGACATGGAGGATGGAGCCGTCCTGGATATTGGTGCGGGCCCCCACCTCGATCGAATTGACGTCGCCCCGGATCACCACATGGGGCCAGACCGAAACGCCATCTCCCAGCCGAACCCGGCCGATGACGGTTGCAGTGGGATCGATGTAGACCTCCCTGCCCACCTGCGGCTGGTGGGCATCGAATGGACGCAGCTTCATGGGGGACCCCGTTCTGTCGTGGTGTCTGGAGGGCTCTCATTCTCCGTACCCCCCGCCAAAATGTCCAACGGCTGTGCTAACCTCTGCGGGTCCTCTCGTCTCTACGCCCTGTCACCCACCATGTCCCGATACCGCCAGACCCGTTACCTCAAGAACGCCCCCACCATCGACCACGCCCCTGCCGACGAAGGGGCCGAGGTGGCCTTTGCCGGGCGTTCCAACGCCGGCAAATCGAGCGCCATCAACGCCATCACCGACCAGAAGGCCCTGGCGCGCACCAGCAAGACGCCGGGGCGTACACAGCATCTGGTCTTCTTCTCGGTGGACGAAGAACACCGCCTCGTGGACCTGCCGGGTTACGGCTTCGCCCGCGTGCCGGAGAAGGTGAAGCGGGCCTGGGGTGAGGCGATGGAGCGCTATCTGCGCGAGCGCCGCTCGCTGCGTGGGCTGGTGCTGGTGATGGACGTGCGCCGCCCCCTCACCGAGTTCGATCGCATGATGATCGGCTGGTGCAGCCACCTGGGCCTGCCCCTGCACATCCTGCTCACCAAGGCGGACAAGCTGAAGAGGGGCCCCGCTTCGGCCACTCTCCTCAAGGTACGGAAGGAGCTGGAGAGGGAGGGGGTGGAGGCGACGGTGCAGCTCTTCTCCGCCCTCAAGCGGCAGGGGGTGGAAGAGGCCCGCAGGCGACTCGACACCTGGCTCGGTTACCCGGACACCTCTGCTACCGGCGCGTAGAGGTCGAACCGGGTACTGCGACCCACGATCCGCCCCTGTGGCTCCACCCCGGCGAGGAGGGGCGCGAGCCGCGGGCGCTTCACCGCCACCCTCCGCAGGGCACAGTGGCGGGCCACCGGCAAGAGGCGATCGGCGTCGGGATCGTCACCCACCACGAAGCGAAAGAGGCGCATCTCCTTCTTCACCGCGGCCCCCTTGCGCCGCTCGGGATACATGGGGTCGAGATAGACCGTGTCGGGACGCTCCCCCTCGGGCAACGCCGCCATCACCTCCGCTGCATCCCCTCCCACCAGGCGAATCCGCGCAAGCACCTCGTCGAGCCCGGGGACGGCCGCCGCCCGCTGCAGGCCGTTCTCCAGCAGTGCACGAATCACCGGCGAGCGTTCCACCGCCAACACCGTCGCCCCCAGGGCGGCGAGGACGAAGGTGTCCCGGCCGAGGCCCGCGGTGGCATCGAGCACCGAAGGCACCCTGCCCGGCGCGAAGCCCGCGGCCCGGGCCAGATCCTGCCCCCGTCCACCTCCATAACGGAGGCGGTGGGCGACCCCCCCCGCCGCCAGTTCCACCGAGACCGGTCCCTGCGGCCGGCGTCCGGCCAGATGCAGCTCCAGGCGATAGCCGGGCGGGCCATCGTGGGGGGAGAGAACCAGGTACCACCCCCCCTCCTCCTCCTCCGGCTCATCCCCTCGCAAGGGGAGATCCAACTCCCGGGAGAGGCGCACCGCCTCCTCCGTCAGGTGAGATGGGGGTGAGGCGATCCAGGTGGAAAAGGAAGGGTTCATCGGCTGAGGTACAGGGTCTCCAGGGGTTTCCGGCGCGGGAGTGGCAACTTCTTGCCCGGCTTGTATAATAATATGCTTATTTTCACTTTTTTGACTTGCGCAGGAGTTGATCCGCATGAAGAACAAACTGCTTGTTGTTGCAGCCATTGCTGCGCTGGGTGCCGCTGGCACCGTCAATGCCGCCGGCGATGCCGAGGCCGGCAAGGCGAAGTCGGCCGCCTGCGCCGCGTGCCACGGTCAGGACGGCAACAGCCCTGCCCCCAACTTCCCCAAGCTGGCGGGCCAGCACCCTGGCTATATGGTCAAGCAGCTCAAGGACTTCAAGGCGGGCAAGCGCAAGGACGCCACCATGGCGCCCATGGCGCTGCCCCTCTCCGAACAGGACATGGAGGACATCGCAGCCTACTTCTCCGCCCAGAAGAAGCAGATGGGCGCTGCCGACGAGAAGCTGGTGGAGCGCGGCCAGGCCCTCTACCGGGGAGGTGACGCCGCAGAGGGGATCACCGCCTGCATCGGCTGCCACGGCCCCACCGGCGCCGGCAATCCACTGGCCGGCTTCCCGGCCCTCTCCGGCCAGCATGCCACCTACACCGCCAAGCAGCTCAAGGACTTCCGCGCCGGCACCCGCGCCAATGACGCCGGCCAGATGATGCGTAACGTGACCCATCGCCTGAGCGACGCCGACATCGAGGCGCTCGCCTCCTTCATCCAGGGTCTGCACTGATCCGGGAACCGGCATCCCGGGCTGCGAGCCGGTCTTCACCCCTTCGGGTGGAGGCCGGCTTTTTTGTGGAGATGAGCCCACCTCTCGTTTACCATTGCCGACAGACGGGCGAACCTTTCCACGCCCCGGGGATCCAACCCGAAGCGGCATCCGCCGCGCCGACCGCCTGGGCAAGTTCCCAGTCAGAGAACAAGGAGAACCCATCGTGACGAGACACTTCACCCGCTGGCTGCTCGGCCTCCTGCTCTTCCCACTGGCCGCCTGTGCGGAACCCGCAGATTCCGGCAGCACCGACGACGGCCTCGGCATCGTCGAGGGGATCGAATACCAGGTGATCCGTCCCGCCCTGCCCACCACCGTCGCCCCCGGCGAGGTGGAGGTGGCCGAGCTCTTCTGGTACGGCTGTCCGCACTGCTACCGTCTGGAGCCGGCCATGGAGCAGTGGGTCGCGAGGCTACCCAAAGGGGTGGTCTTCGTCCGCGTCCCCGCCCAGTTCCGCGACACCTGGAAGCTCCATGCACAACTCTACTACACCCTGCAGGTGCTGGACCTGGAAGAGAAGCTTCACGGCAAGTTCTTCGAGGCGCTGCACAAGGCGCGACGTCCTCTCTTCAATCTCCCCTCCATCCTCGCTTTCATGGAGGAGAACGGGGTTCCTCGTGACCAGTTCCTGGCCGCCTGGGACTCCTTCACGGTCCGTACCCGCATGGCCCGGGCCGATGCCTTCGTGCGCGGCTCCGGGGCCGACAGCGTTCCCACCGTGGTGGTCAACGGCAAGTACCGCACCAACATCACCACCGCCGGCGGCACGCCGGAGAAGCTCTTCGCGGTGATCGAGCACCTGATCGAGAAGGAGCGGAAGGCGGCCCGCTGACCATGAAGGCGGCCGAACTCTTCGTCCGCTGCCTCGAAAACGAGGGGGTGGAGTACATCTTCGGCATCCCGGGAGAGGAGAACCTCGACCTGATGGATGCCCTGCTCGACTCCGACATCCGCTTCGTCACCACCCGCCACGAACAGGGGGCCGCCTTCATGGCCGACCTCCATGGCCGCCTCACCGGCCGGCCGGGGGTCTGCCTCGCCACCCTCGGCCCCGGCGCCACCAACCTGGTGACCGGGGTCGCCGATGCCAACCTGGATCACGCCCCCCTGGTGGCGATCGCCGGCCAGGCCAGCACCCACCGGCTCCACAAGGAGTCCCACCAGGTCCTCGACCTGGAGGAGATGTTCCGTTCCATCACCCGCTACTCCTCCCGCATCCTCGAGGCGGAGATCATTCCCGAGGTGGTACGCAAGGCCTTCAAGCTGGCAGGGGCCGGCAAGTGTGGCGCCTGTTTCATCGAGTTCCCGGAGAACATCGCCGAACTGGAGTGCGACCTGCATCCTCTCCCGGCACGGGAGACTCCCCCTTCGGAACCGCCGGAGAGCCAGGTGGAGGAGGCGGCACGCCTCCTCTCCGCCGCTCGCGCCCCCCTGATACTGGCCGGAAACGGGATCATCCGGGCGGGCGCCTCGCTCCAGCTCGCCGACTTCGCCGCCCGTCTCAACATCCCCGTGGCCAACACCTTCATGGCCAAGGGGGTGGTCCCCTTCCGCCACCCCACCGCACTCGGTTCCGCCGGTCTCCAGTCCCAGGACTACGTCACCTGCGGTTTCGACCGCGCCGACGTGATCCTCTGTGTCGGCTACGACCTGGTGGAATATCACCCCTACCTGTGGCACCCGACCGGCGACCGCACCGTCATCCATCTCGCCCAGGTACCGGCAGAGGTGGATGCCGCCTATCCGGTCGCCTGTGAAGTGGTGGGGGATATAGGCCAGGGACTGGAGCGGATCGGCGCCCTGGCCACCCCCCACGAGGGCCACCTGATGCGCCCCCTGCGCGAGGCACTCATCGACGAGATGAATCAGCACGCCGACGACACCCACTTTCCCGTGCGACCGCAAAAACTGATCTGGGACCTGCGCACCGAGATGGAGCTGCACGACATCGCCATCTGTGACGTGGGAGCACACAAGATGTGGATGGCCCGCATGTTCCGCTGCGAGGAGCCCAACACCTGCATCATCTCCAACGGCTTCGCCAGCATGGGCATCGCCCTGCCCGGCGCCATCGCCGCCAAGCTGGTCCATCCCGACCGCAACGTGGTGGCGGTGACCGGCGACGCCGGCTTCCTGATGAACGTCCAGGAACTGGAGACGGCGGTACGCCTCAACACCCCCATCGTCGTGCTGATCTGGAACGACGGCGGCTATGGCCTCATCGAGTGGAAGCAGATGACCCGCTTCGGCCGTCCCTCCCACGTCCACTTCGGCAACCCCGACTTCGTCCGCCTTGCCGAATCCTTCGGCGCCCGCGGCTATCGCGTGGATGAAACCGACCGACTTGCCCCCATATTGAGAGAAGCACTCGGCAGTAATGAGGTGTGCGTCATTGATTGTCCGGTGGATTACCGCGAGAATCTCAAGTTGACCGAGAAACTGGGAGAGATGGTCTGTCCCATCTGACCCGACCTCACTGCAGCATCCCTGCAATCAGCGAGATACATGGAAAAAGCAGCCTTGGCCCCTCCTCCCCTCAAGCGCGAGGATCCCGTCGCGCCGGATCCCCGCGGCCAGCGGCTGCGGCTGCTCAGCTACAACATCCAGACCGGTACCACCACCCACCGCTTCCGCCACTATGTCACCCAGAGCTGGAAGCACGTCCTCCCCCACCCGGAACGGATGGAAAACCTGCGCCGAATCGCCCAGATGGTGAGCGGCTACGATATCGTCGGTCTCCAGGAGACGGACGCCGGCAGCCTGCGCAGCGGCTTCATCAACCAGACCGAATATATCGCCCACCTGGCCGGCTTTCCCTTCTGGTACCACCAGACCAACCGCAACCTGGGAAAGCTCGCCCAGCACGCCAACGGCTTTCTCAGCCGCTACCGCCCCGCCGCCATCGACGACCACAAGCTGCCCGGCGCCATTCCCGGCCGCGGCGCCCTGATGGTGCGCTACGGGCACCAGGAACCCCTGCTGGTGGTGATCCTCCACCTCGCCCTCGGCCGCCGTTCCCGCCAGCGCCAGCTCGACTACGTGGCCGAGGTGGCCCGCGACTTCCGGCACGTGATCGTCATGGGCGACATGAACTGCCGTCCCGAAAGCCCCGAGATCCGCGCCCTCCTGCGCCACGCGGACCTCTGCGAGCCGGCCGCCGACCTCTACACCTTCCCGAGCTGGCGCCCGGCCCGCAACATCGACCACATCCTCGTCACCCCCACCCTCGAGGTGAACGAGGTCCAGGTTCTCCACCACACCTTCTCCGACCACCTGCCCATCGCCATGGAACTGACCCTGCCGGAAGGGGTCCTGCTGACCAGCGGTTAACAGGCTGCTGAAAAACACCGTTTTTCGGCAGCCTGTGCCGCGGTGCAGGGATGCACCGCCGTTTTCAATGAGGCCAGCAGCCTGTCCAACTTCAAGCGGAAGGTCACTCTGCCCCGAGAGGCGGGAAGGCCCTCCCGGGGGACGCCGTAAACCCATCCCTGGGGGCTCGTCGGCGGCATCCTTGCCGCCAACGCCCCCCGGGAGGGCCTTCCCGCCTCTCGGGGCCCCGCGGAAAGCACCAGAACCCGACGGCCGGTCGAAGTCCGACTGGCTGCTGGCCTCATTAAAAACGTGAGGAAGCCGGAAATCGCATTTTCGGCTTCCGGCGTTGAAAAAGGCCAGGACGGCCTTTTTCAACATCCTGTTAACCGCCGGTCGGAGCTCCACCCGAAATCCGCGTCACCCCCTCTCGGGGCCCTGCGCAAATCGCCCCTCTTCAGACACCTCCCCTGGATACGCAGGCGCACGGGCTCGCCGGAAAAGAGCACCCTCTCCAGGTCGAGCCACTCCCCCTCCACCGCATGGATGTGCAGATGGGGCTCCGAGCTGTTCCCGGAGTTGCCCACCCGGGCGACCGGCTCACCCGGCTCCACCCGCTGACCCGCTTCGACCCCGATGGAACCGGGCTGCAGGTGGGCCAGGAGGAGGCTCCTGCCTCCGCAATGGAGGATGAGATGATTGCCGGCGGGGTGCTCCCGATCCATCTCCCCGATGGGCTGATCCGGTCTCCCGGCCTCGACCACGGCCACCCTCCCCCCGCACGGCGCATGCACCGGGTCGCCGTGGATCTCGTAGGCCTCCAGATCGGAGGGGATCAGCCCTCTGGCCCGCCGTCCGCCCGGGCCGAGGGCGACGATGTCGTAAGCGTAGCGCTGCGCCCTGACGACGCGGTGGCCGTTGAGGAGCCGATGCTCGCCCCCCTGACCGACGAACCAGTCGGACGACGGCAGCGGGTCGGTGATCGAGAGGCCGCGCCCTTCGCAGGGGGGAGGGCGGGCCACGCCCCATGCGTACCCGCCTGCCACAGCGATGAACACCAGGGAGGGCGCGAGCCGGAACGGTGAGAGATGGAGATCCAGCGGCGGGCGAAACAGCGCACGGTTGATATAGCTCGAAAAGATCGGCGCGGCCACGAAGGCCATGTCGAACCACGACCTGGCGCCCACGCCCACCACATCCCACCGCATGACCGCGCGGGTACCGATCATCAGCAGGACCGTCAACGCCACGGCCCCGATCCACTGGGCCAGGCTCTGGTAGCGGACCAGCAGCGGTGTCAGGACCAGCAGCGGCACTGCCGCCACCAGCAGGATCCGCAGGTCGGCGATGGAGAGATCCATGACCACCCCCTCCTCCCGAGCGGATTCAGGGCAGCAGGGAGCGCTTGATCTCCTCGAAATCGAGCACCGCCAGGTAGCTCTCCAGGGACTCCTCTCCGGCACCACGCCCCGCGAGCTGGACCATGATCTGTCCCCCAAGCGCGAGGGTGATCTTGATGTCCCCCCTGGTCTCCTCCCTGACACCCCGAATCCGCTTGAAGCGATACGGTTTCATGTTGGGGTTTCCGCTCAGCATCATGGGGTTGTTGATCATGGCGAGGAGACTGGAGACCATCGGCGAACCGGCCATGATGGTGATCTCCACCGATTCGTCTCCTCTTCGATAGGTGCGGGTGAGATGGGCCCCGCCACCCAGCATGGACATGGCCGCAGTGTTGTGCTCGGTCTCCGACGCCGTCCATCCCTCGAGGGGCTCGGGAAGGAGGGTGGCCTGCTGGGCATTCAACTTCTCGCGAATCTGCGCGACTGCAAAGTTGAGGTCGTCGATGGCCGCCTTGTAGTCCCCCTGGCGATAGGAGTCGAGGCCCAGGCGGATCTGCTCTTCCACATCGTCCGCCCCCGCCCAGGGCGCGGCGATCAGCAGCAGGATGGTGACGACGAGATTCCTTCTGTTCATGTTCGTTCTCCCTGAGTGTTACCGCCCGCGAGGGCGGGCGCCAGGCCGAAGTATGGACCACACCGGCCACCCGACCAAGGGGAGCATGTCACAGACTCACCCGGTTGTTGCGCGGGGAGCCGGACCCGGAGTGAAGCCGGCGGAGCCGGCCGGACGATCACCCGAAAGGGCCTGGGGAAGGGCTTTTTCGATATCCTGTCGGGTCGACCGGTCGTTTCAGACCGGCAGATGGAGAGTGACCCGGGCACCGCCCAGTGGGGAGGCATCGATGGCCACACGCCCCCGGTAATTCTCTTCCACCAGTTCGCGAACCAGGGCGAGACCGAGACCCTGGCCGGGGGTGGCGGAATCGGCCCGCACGCCCCGCTCCAGGATGCGCCGACGCAGTTCCGGCTCGATACCGGGGCCGTCCTCCTCCACGACCAGTTTCACCCCCCCTCCCGGCGCGGCACCGACGGTCACGCGGACCCGCGAGGCGGCCCACTTGTGGGCGTTGTCCAGGAGATTGCCGACGATCTCCATGAGGTCTCCCTCGTCGGCGGGGAGGCGCAGCTCTTCGTCGCCGCCGATCTCCACCCGCAGGCGGCGGTCGCCGTAGACCCGGGCGAGGGAGCCGGCCACCCGTCGGACCAGCGGAAGAAGGGCGACGGGGCGTGCCAGCACGGTGGTGCCGGCGGCGGCCGCCCGCTGCAGGTGATACTGCACCGCCTGGTCCATGCGGGCCACCTGTTCCCGCACGGTCTCCGCGAGACCGTCGGGCCGCCCGGCACTGTTGCGCAGCACGGCGAGGGGGGTCTTGAGGGTGTGGGCGAGATCGTCGAGGGACTGCCGGTAACGGGCGAGGCGGGCCCGGCTGCTGCGGATCAGGGCGTTGAGCGCCTCGGCGAGGGGGGCGAGTTCGGCAGGCCAGCGCCCCTCCACCCGCTCGGCCCCTCCTGCCTCCACCGCCTCGACGGCTCGGGCCAGGCGACGCACGGGGGCGAGTCCCCAGGCGAGCACCGCCCCCTGGACCAGCAGGAGGGCGAGGGCGGCGCCGGCAAGCCAGCCCCACAGGGTGCGCCGCCAGGCGGTGAGTTCTGCCCGGTAGCGCTCCGCCGACTCGGCCACGGTGAAGAGCCACCGGCTCACGCGGCCGTCGTCTGCCTCCCACTCCACGGCGAAGTGGAGCAGCAGCAGTTCCGGCCGCACGTCGAAGCGGAAACGCCCGGGAGTCCCCGGCAGCGGGGGCGGCAGATCCACGCCGGCGGAGGAACGGGAGCGCCAGACGGTATCGCCGTCACCGGCGGCGACAAGGGCGTAGAGACCCGAACCGGGACTTCCGAGTCGGCCGTCGGGAAGAGCCTCCGGCAGACGCAGCCCCCCCT
>JALTLT010000371.1 GCA_027001815.1 Gammaproteobacteria bacterium
GCCCCCGACTTCACCCTCCCCAGTCTCGCCGGGGAGAACATCAAGCTCAGCGAACTTCGCGGCGATGTGGTGATGATCAACTTCTGGGCCTCCTGGTGTGGGCCGTGCCGGCAGGAGATGCCCCATCTCGAGCGGCTCTACCAGCGCTACCGGAAACTCGGTTTCGTGCTCCTGGGGGTCAACGTGGAGAAGGAGTCCGGCAAGGCCCAGAGGATGCTCAGGGAGGTGAAGGTCTCCTTCCCGATTCTCTTCGACCGGGCCAACCGGGTGAGTCGTCTCTATGCCGTGAAGGCGATGCCCACCACCGTTCTGATCGATCGTGGCGGCGAGGTTCGTTTCGTCCACAAGGGCTATCTGCCCGGTTACGAGGAGAAGTACGAACAGCAGATCCGCATGCTGGTGCGGGAGTGAGACGATGGCGCGATGGGTGATCACTCTGGCCATGCTCCTGCCGCTCGGCGGCTGTTCCGTGGAGCCGTGGGTACAGCCCTATGAGCGCGCCAACCTGGCCGATCCGATCATGAGCTTCAATCGCGACCCCCTCTCCGGCAAGTATGTGCTGCACGTCTACCAGGGGCGCGAGGCAGGGCGTGGTGCCGAGGGTGGGGGAGGAGGCGGTTGTGGCTGCAATTGAGCGGGCCCTTCGGCGCGGCACCCTCGCCCTGCTGGCCGGTTCCGGGATGGTGGACCAGGCCTCCGGCGCGGTCCTGCCGGAGGATCGTGCCGACCTTCTCTGGCACTCCTACAGCGGCGGTGGCGTGGATATCTCCGGGCCGGCGGCCGAGGCGCGCAAGCAGATCGGACAGAGCTTCTCCTTCTCGGCCGACTACTACGTGGACGCCATCTCCGGCGCCTCCATCGACGTGATCACCACCGCCAGCGCCTACGAGGAGGAGCGTACCGAGTACGGGATCGGCCTCGACTACCTGCGCGGCGAGACCACCCTCTCCTTCGCCTGGTCCGACAGCAGCGAGAACGACTACCAGGCGAAGACCGCCGTGTTCGGCGCCTCCCATGACATGTTCGGTGACCTCACCACCGTCGCCATCAGCTATGCACGGGGGTGGGACACGGTCGGCAAGCGCAACGATCCCGATTTCGAGGAGCCGACGGACCGCCGTACCTGGCGGCTGGGTCTGACCCAGATCCTGACCCCGAGCCTGATCGCGGCGCTCAATTTCGAGACCGTCAGCGACGAGGGGTTTCTCAACAATCCCTATCGCTCGGTGCGCTACCTCGACCCGGACAGTCCTCGCGGGTACAGCTACCAGCCGGAGGTCTACCCGCGCACCCGTACCAGCAACGCCGCCAGCATCAGCCTGCGCTACTTTCTGCCCTGGAGGGCGGCGCTCTCCGGCAGCTACCGCTTCTTCACCGACACCTGGGGGATCCAGGCCCATACCGTGGAGGTGGGTCTTGCCCAGCCGTGGCGGGAACGGTGGATCTTCGAGACGCGCCTGCGCTACTACACCCAGGAGGCCGCCGACTTCTACAGTGACCTCTACCCGCGCAAGGACTACCAGAACTACCTGGCCCGGGACAAGGAGCTGTCGCAGTTCAGTGACCGGCTGGTGGGTATCGGCGTGAGTTACGATTTCCTGACGGAGGGATGGGGGTTCATCGATCGCGGCAGCCTGAACTTCAAGTGGGACTACATGCTGTTCGACTACGACAACTTCCGCGATCTGCGCGAAGGGGGAGTACCGGGGGAAGAGCCCCTCTACAGCTTCGGGGCCCACGTGGTGCAGCTCTACCTCTCCATCTGGTACTGAATTCCGCTGCCGGCTCGTTTCCGGTGGCGGCCTCTACCCGGATGTTGAAAAAGGCCGTCCTGGCTTTTTCGACGCCGGAAGCCGAAAATGCGATTTCCGGCTTCCTCACCTCTTCGATGACGCCATCAACCCGCCGGACTCTGGCAGGAGGTCAGGTTCTGGTGCTTTCCGCGGGTCAGAGTGACCTTCGGCTTGAAGTCCGAAAGGTTGCCGAAAAACGGTGTTTTCCAACAGCCTGCTACGGCTGCCTGGCGAGCAGCGGCGCGCCCTCCCGCTCCCCGGTCCGGCCGTGTCGCCGCAGCAGGAAGAAGAGAGGGAGGGCGATCAGGGCCAGGGTCCCGGGCAGGCCGACGAAGTAGGTGATGGTGAGCAGCGACTCGGTGAGGGTGAAGTCGCCGAACAGGGAGCCGACGGTGAGGGTCAGCACCCCATCCTCCAGCAGCACGCCGTCGATGCCGAACTCATAGCTGCCGTCGTCCACCTCTCCCATGTAGAGGGTGCCGTCGTCGCCCACCTCCAGCCAGCCGAACTCCAGATCGAAGAGTACCGCATCCCCTTCGTCGTCGTAGCCGTAGAGTGTAAGGCTCGCCTCGACGATCTCGGCATCGGGATCGAGGTCGAAGTCGTGGCTCCAGGTCACCGAGTCCTGGTCGCCGTTGAGCGCGTCCTGGAGAGAGGTGTCGAGTTCCTTGACCGAGCCGGATCCGTAGGAGACCAGATCGCTGCTGCCGTCCTCCACGTCCACGACGTCGTCGTCGGTGAACAGGTCCCGGTCCGTGAGAGTCATCAGTGTAGCGCCGGACATGGTTGGCCAGCTCAGAAACAGGGCGACAAGTGTTGTACCGAAGAATCTGCTGATCATGATGGACCACCCTTCGTCAAGGAGGGCAATTCCGTCGCCATGGGTAGAACCGGCAATTCCCGCGCGGATCGTTGGATGAAGGAACCTGCGATCGGATCGGGGGTTCCCGCGGCACGCGGGGGTGCCGCCAATCTCGATGGTGCACGCCATCGATCCTGTTACACGCCGCAAACCGCAATTGCTGCGTGGCACGCTCTGGCAAAGCCGGCATGGCTTTGATCAGGCATCTTCCTGAACAACTTTCGGAGAATCCCTCTCTGGCAGTCC
>JALTLT010000372.1 GCA_027001815.1 Gammaproteobacteria bacterium
CTTCCTCGAATCGCATTTTCCGGATCTCCTGTAGCAGTTCTGTCCGTCTCATGGCGCACCTCCTCGGCTACCATGAAACCGGACAAATCACGTGCTACAAGTCCGGACAGTTTATTTGCTCCCAACAAGGAATGACACGGCGGTTGATGTGTCGCCCCCCTTGAGGTATCATCCCCCGTCTTTCGCGGGAGCGACGACAATTCCAGTCGAGTGGAGCTAGATTCGATGAAAACCTTCAGTGCCAAGCCAGCCGAAGTGAAGCGGGACTGGTATATCGTGGATGCCGAGGGCAAGACCCTGGGCCGCCTGGCCACCGAGATCGCTCGCCGTCTGCGCGGCAAGCACAAGCCGGAATACACCCCCCATGTGGATACCGGTGACTATATCGTGGTGGTCAACGCCGAGAAGATCCGCGTCACCGGCAACAAGCTCAAGGACAAGATCTACTACCGGCACACCGGTTATGTGGGCAACCTCAAGGCCATCACGCTGGAGAAGCTGCTGCAGCGCAAGCCCACCCGTGCCATCGAGCTGGCCGTGAAGGGGATGCTGCCCAAGAATCCCCTCGGGCGCGCCATGTATCGCAAGCTGAAGGTATACGCCGGCCCCGAACATCGTCATCAGGCCCAGCAGCCCAAGCCGCTGGAGATCTGAAGGACCTCCCTCAACATCATCCAAATCGGTAAGACCCAAACATGGCACAGACTGAACAGTACCTCGGAACCGGACGCCGCAAGACCTCCACCGCCCGTGTCTTCCTGCGGCCCGGCACCGGCACCATCACCGTCAATCGCCAGTCCCTGGACGACTACTTCGGTCGCGAGACGGCGCGCATGCTGGTCCGCCAGCCCCTCGAGGTGACGGAGACCACCGACAAGTTCGATATCACCGTCACCGTCCGTGGCGGCGGCATCAGCGGACAGGCGGGTGCCATCCGTCACGGCATCACCCGTGCGCTGATGAAGTACGACGAGAGCCTTCGTCCGGCCCTGCGTCGTGCCGGCTTCGTCACCCGCGACGCCCGCCAGGTGGAGCGCAAGAAGGTCGGCCTGCACAAGGCCCGCCGCGCACCCCAGTTCTCCAAGCGCTGATCGGGTTCCTGCCGCCGGTATCGTCGCCGGCGGAGGGGGAGAAGAGGTCATCAGGGCGTTGAGCCGGCGGCCGTTTCTCCTTATACTCTCGCGCAGGATTCTCCTGGGGGATCGTCTAACGGCAGGACAGCGGACTCTGACTCCGTCAATCTAGGTTCGAATCCTAGTCCCCCAGCCAATCCCGAGGCCCGCCATCCGGCGGGCCTCTTTCGTGTCGGGGCCCGGGAACAGGGCTCGCCGGCGGGGGGAAGAGGACGGCTTCGCCCCTCCCCGTCGCCGTGTTGCGCTGTCGCCGGATTGCAAAGAAGTGTTACACGCGTGCACACCCCTGCCAGGCGGGGGGGTGTGGGTTGCGGCAGCGATATCGCCGAGCCGGCCTTGAATTACCGATGGTTGCGGCAATTGTTGTTCCAATGCAACGCTTTTTCGGTCTGTGGTTTTTTTGAAAAAAAGTGTTGCATTTCGGGAAGAGGGTGATATATTGCGAGGCGTGGTATCTCTTTGCAGTATCCCAATTTTCCGGAGGAATCGATCGACATGAACAAGAAAATTCTCGCTGCCGCCGTTGGCGCGGCCCTGGGTGTGGCCCCTCTCTTCACCGCCGAGGCGGGCGTCAAGTGGTACGGCCAGCTTCAGATGGAAGTGAGTTCCGAGAGCCTGGATGTCACCGGCAAGGCGTTCGACGGCATCGTGGTCCAGAAGCTGGGCAACTACGACGGCGTGACCGTTGACGACAACAAGCGTGGCCGCCTGGGTGTGAAGGTCTCCGAGGATCTGGGCAACGGCCTGAAGGCCCTGGCCAAGTTCGAGTGGCAGGTGGATACCTCCGACGCCGACTCCAACGACGGTGATCGTGAGTCCTATGTGGGTCTGACCGGCGGCTGGGGTACCTTCCTCGCCGGCTCCCTGAAGAGCCCCTACAAGTACACCGGCGGCGTCAAGTACGATCCCTTCGTCACCACCCAGCTCGAGGCTCGTCGCTACGGCGGCATGTCCACCGGCGTGATGGGACACAACGCCTTCCTGGGCAAGGCCATCGCCTACGCCACCCCCAACATGAACGGCTTCAGCGCCATCATCGGTTACATCCCCGACGAGGCCACCGGTATCGACGGCTCCACCGTGCTGTCCGCCAAGTACGGCACCAAGGCGTGGGAGATCTTCGTCGCCGGCGCCTACGGTGACAACGCGATGGACTACGACGCCACCAAGTTCGGCGGCAAGTTCAAGTTCGGCGGTGGTCACGAGATCGTGGCCCAGTACGAGATGATCGACGACGCCGGCACCGACAAGACCATGATGTTCGGTGGCTACCACTACACCATGGGCAAGACCATGTTCGTGGCGCAGGCGGGCCTCGGCACCGCCGAACTGGCTGACGATCAGGACAGCACCTACTTCGCCATCGGTGCGGTCCACAAGCTGAGCAAGAAGACCCGTCTCTTCGGTGGCTACCGCTCCACCTCTGTGGACAACGCGGCCGGCACCACCGGTAACGACTACGACGGCAGCGCGCTGTCGCTGGGTCTGCGCGTCGACTTCTAACAACAACGAAGTCAGAGCAGTACCTTGAACGGGGCCTTCGGGCCCCGTTTTCTATTGGGTGCGCCCAGCATGGGCGCACCCCTGCGGGTGGAAGTCCCGCCACGAGCTGGTCACGGCGAGTGAAGCGAAGCGCAACTGCGGAAGGGTGACCGACCGTGGGGAGGAAGCGTGGAGCATAAACCGCGAGCCGACGAACAGGAACCGGATACAAGGCACTGCCGAGCAGGGCGAGCGGGCGATAAACCGCGAAGCTCTCGTGGCCA
>JALTLT010000373.1 GCA_027001815.1 Gammaproteobacteria bacterium
AGCAGGGCGGCACAGATCAGGGAGCGGAAAGCGGCCGTTCGCATCTCAGCGGGCCCGCTTGAGGGCCGCCCGGTCGAAGTCGCGGGCGGTGAGACCGGTCCGGAAACGGTACTCCTCCCAGATCAGGGTGGTGCTCTTCCCGGTCTGATGGTTGACCATTTCCATCCGCTCCGGCCGCCAGTAGCGATCCAGATACTGGTGGTAGCCGTGATAGGTGAGGGTCTTGAGGAGGCTGTTCTTGCGGTCGTAGAACTCCACCTTGAGGGGTTGATACATCTGCTGGTCGATCCAGGTGATCTGCCGGGTATAACCGGAGTGACGGTAGGTGGGACGGCGCTCGATGACGAAGGTGGGCCGGCCGTCCTCCACCGGCTCCTCGCGCAGGAAGCGGTAGGTGTACTTGGCCAGCTCCTGGGAGGAGATGTCCTCGTAGGCGAACTCGCTGCCCATGAAGGGGCCCGACTTGTTGCTGGAGGAGATGCGCTTGACTCTCTTCAGGGCCGGGAGGTAGAGCCACTGGTCGTCGGGACGGGTGGCGTGGGTGTGGCTGAGGAAGGCCGTGCCCTTCACGTCGGCCGGATGGTCGAAGATGATCAGGCTCTTGTCACCGTCCCCGGCCACCTCGAGGGAACGGGAGCGCAGCCGACGGGTCGCCTCGTCCCCCTGCCGGTTGCGCAGGACCATGGTCAGTCTGGCCTGCATGTCGCCCCATCCCTGGTCGCGCCGGTCCGCCTCGGTGGCGATCGCCAGGCCACGGGTCGCGGCTTCGTCCTCCGCCGAGGCGGGGGCCGGCAGGAGGGTGGGAACGAACAGGGTGAGGAGCAGAAGCGTCACGCCTTTCATGTGCGGTTCTCCAGGGGTTGGGCCGCCCGCCGACGGTCCAGTGCGAGCAGCAGGGCGGGCAGGAAGAGGAAGTCGGCGGCCAGGGCGAGGAGAATCACCATGGCGGTGAGCAGACCCATGCCGGCGTTGAGATGGAAATGGGAGGTGGCCAGGATCAGGAAGCCCGCGGCCAGCACCAGGGAGGTGATGGCCAGGGCCCGGCCCACGGTGTCGAAGGCGTAACGGACCGCCTCCTCGGCACCCATCCCCAGCTCCCGGCGGGCCCGCAGGTACTTGCTGAGAAAGTGGACCGTGTCGTCGACCACGATGCCGAGGGTCATGCCGGTGACCACCGACAGGGCCAGGCCCACCTCGCCCACCATCAGCCCCCAGATGCCGAAGCCCATGGCCGCCGGTACCAGGTTGGGGACCAGGCTGAGCAGGCCGATGCGCAGGGAGCGGAAGGCGAGGATCAGCAGCATGGAGATACCGACCAGGGCGAGCGTCGTGCCTTCGAGCATGGCGAGGATGTTCCGCTTGCCGATGTGGGCGAACATCATGTTGGGCCCGCTCGCCTCGGCACGTGCCAGGGCCGGCGCATGGTTCTCCAGCCAGGTGGCGGCGCGCCGCTCCAGGGCCAGAAAGTCGTTGGTGGAGATGGTGCGCAGGGTCACCACCATGCGGGTGGCCGACTTGTCCACGTTGATCTGGTTGTTGAGATCGAGGCCATAAGGGAGAGACATCTCGTAGAGCAGCAGGTACTGGGCGGCCAGATTGCGCTCCGCCGGCAGCCGGTGCCAGGCGGGATCGTCGCCGTGCAGGTTGCGGTTGAGCCGTTTGAAGATGTCGGTGATGACATTGACGTGGATCGTCTCGGGCTGCCGGCGGTACCACTCGGCGAAGGCGTCGAGCTGGCGCAGGAACTCCGGATCGGCGATACCGCCGGGACGGCCCGACTCGACCGAGTACTCGATGTTGTAGAGGCCGGTGAGATGGCGCTCGGTGAAGTCCACGTCCTGGCGGAAGGCGAGGGTCTCGTCGAAGTAGTGGATGAAGACGTCGTTCAGCTCGTTTCGTGGAATGAACGAGGTGAGAAGGAGCACCGTGGCCAGAAAGCCCCACAGCAGGGGACGCTGGTTGCGGATCACGCCATCGGCGAAACGCACCATCAGGGGATCGTGCTCCCGCTCGCGACGCCGTCCCTTCACCGGCAGCAGGGAGAGGAGTGCCGGCAGGAAGGTGACGGAGAGGACGAAGGAGGCGATCACGCCGATCGCCACCAGGTTGCCCAGGTGGCGAAATGGAGGCACCTCCGAGAAGTTCATGCTCAGGAAACCCAGTGCGGTGGTGGCCGAGGCGAGGAACACCGGTTGCAGGTTGACCCGCAGGCTCTCGGCCAGGGCCGTCGCCCTCTCCTCGCCGAGCCCCATCCGGTGCAGGAAGGTGACCAGGATGTGCACCGAACTGGCGATCGCCATGGTGAGGATCATGGTGGGAGCGGAGGCGGTGGGGGGCGTGATGGGATAGCCGATGTGGCCCCCCATCCCCATGGCGGTGACGATGGAGAAGAGAATCACCAGCAGGGTGGCGAGGGTGGCGGTCACCGACCGCAGCAAGGCGGCCAGGAGCAGCAGCATCACGCCTAAGGCCAGTGGCAGGAGGGTCTGAATATCCGACTGGGAGGCCTCGGTGAAGGCGTTGTTGAGGGGGACGATGCCGGTGAGACGGATCTCGACGCCGGGATGGGCCTGGCGGATCCGCTCGGCGAGGCGCCGCGCCGCGCCGACCACCTCCGGCGTCTCATGGACCGCGTCGGCCCCCGGTAGCTGGATGGTGACATTGACGCCCGCGGTGCGACCATCCTCGCTGACCAGCCGTTTCACCAGCAGCGGTTCGCTCAGGGCGATGCGACGGATCCGCTCCAGGGAGGCGGCGTCGAGGGATGTGGGGTCGCTCACCAGATCCTCCACCACCAGATCGTCCTCTTCGGCCCAGGTGTGCTGGAAGTTGGTGATGGAGTCGACGCGCAGGGAGTAGGGGAGCTGCCACGCCTCGCGGGTCAGTTCGTCGATGGCGG
>JALTLT010000374.1 GCA_027001815.1 Gammaproteobacteria bacterium
CGACTTCTGGCGGGAGAGGCGGCTCGGTTTCCAGCTCGGGCTGGCCGGGCGGCGCGGCATCGGTCGCCGGGCCCTGGGGCTGGGCGAGCGGCTCATGGCCGACCTGCCGGGGCTGTTCACCGGCTACACGCCGGAACCCTCCCTGCTGCACGGTGACCTGTGGGGGGGCAACGCGGGGCTGACCCGCGACGGCGAGCCGGTGATCTTCGACCCGGCCACCTACTACGGCGACCGGGAGGCGGAGATCGCCATGACCGAGCTGTTCGGCGGCTTCGGCGGTGCCTTCCGCGCCGCCTACGAGGCGGCCTGGCCCCTCGACCCGGGATACCGGGTCCGCAAGACCCTCTACAACCTCTATCACATCCTCAACCACTACAACCTCTTCGGTGGCGGCTACGGCAGCCAGGCGGAGACGATGATGGAGCGGCTGCTGGCGGAGCTGTGAGGTCGAGCGCCTTCCCGCCTCCCGTCCCGCCCCCTCTCCTTTCAATCTCCCGGGGCATTGGATAAAATGACCGGCCCGGTTTTTCAGGGAGGATCGGCCGTGTGCGCCCGGGAGGCGCGATGACCGCTCGCTTGGCCCGCTCGGCGGGCCTTCACGTATGGGACGAAACGTCCGTGGAAACAAGGGCATGGTGGTCGGCGAGGTGGCCGGCGACGAGTGCGGGCGGGGAACAAGAGGCGAACTACGCATGACGAGAGAAGCGAACAGCGACTTCCGCTACGGTTATCCGGCCCCTCGCGGACTCTACGATCCGCGATTCGAGAAAGAGAACTGCGGTGTCGGCTTCGTGGCCGACATCAAGGGGCGCCCCAGCCACCAGATCGTCCTCGACGCCGACCACGTGCTGCGCCGCATGGTCCATCGCGGTGCCTGTGGCTGCGAGACCAACACCGGCGACGGAGCCGGTATCCTCACCACCCTGCCCCACGATTTCCTGCGCAAGGTGGCCCGCGCCGACCTGGGCGTGGAGCTTCCGGAGCCGGGCCGCTACGCCGCCGGCAACGTCTTCCTCCCCACCGACGACCGGGAGCGGGAGCTCTGCAAGCGGGCGGTGGAGAGCATCGTCGCCGAGCAGGGGCAGCAGGTTCTGGGGTGGCGGCGGCTGCCGGTGGATCCGATCCACGCCGACATCGGCCCCACCGCCCGTGCCGCCATGCCGCACATGGAGCAGCTCTTCGTCGGCGCCGCCGACGGCGTGGAGGGGGATGCCTTCGAGCGCCAGCTCTATATCATCCGCAAGCGCGCCACCCACCAGCTTCGTGCCGATGCCTCCCTCAGGCAGGGGGAGCTCTTCTACATCTGCACCCTCTCCACCAAGGTGATCGTCTACAAGGGGATGCTCAACCCCGACCAGGTGATGCGCTTCTACGCCGACCTCAACGACGAGGACTACACCACCCACCTGGCGATGGTCCACTCCCGCTTCTCCACCAACACCTTCCCGTCGTGGGACCGGGCGCAGCCCAACCGCTTCATGTCCCACAACGGCGAGATCAACACCCGTCTGGGCAACGTCAACTGGATGCGTGCCCGCGAGGGGCAGACCCAGAGCGCCCTGTTCGGCGAGGAGCTGGGCAGGCTCTTCCCCATCGTCGAGCCCGACTGCTCCGACTCCGGCAACTTCGACAACGTGCTGGAGTTCCTGCTGATGGGCGGCCGCTCCCTGCAGGAGGCGGTGATGATGATGATCCCGGAGGCGTGGCAGAACGACGAACTGATGTCGGAGGAGAAGCGCGCCTTCTACGAGTACCACTCCGCCCTCATGGAGCCGTGGGACGGCCCGGCCTCCATCGTCTTCACCGACGGCAAGTACATCGGTGCGGTGCTCGACCGCAACGGGCTGCGCCCCAGCCGCTACTACATCACCCACGACGACCGGGTGATCATGGCCTCCGAGGTGGGTGTATTGCCGGTGGAGCCGGAGAACGTCAAGCTCAAGGGACGCCTGCAGCCGGGCAAGATGTTCCTCATCGACTTCGAGCAGGGACGGATGATCCCCGACGAGGAGCTGAAGCACGACTTCGCCACCCGTCGCCCCTACGGCGAGTGGCTCACCAACCAGCGTATCGTGCTGGCCCAGCTCGAGCCGGGCCGCGAGCCCCACGGCTTCGACCCCGACACCCTGCTGGATCGCATGCAGGCGTTCGGCTTCACCACCGAGACCATGCAGTTCATGCTGCTGCCCCTGGTGCGCGAGGGGCGCGATCCGGTCGGCTCCATGGGCAACGACCAGGCGCTGGCCTGTCTCTCCGACAAGCCGCGCATGCTCTACGACTATTTCAAGCAGCTCTTCGCCCAGGTGACCAATCCCGCCATCGACTCCATCCGCGAGGAGGTGGTGATGTCCCTCAAGTGCTTCATCGGGCCGGAGCGCAACCTGCTGGAGACCACCGAGGCCCACTGCCACCGCCTGGAGGTCCCCCATCCCATCCTCACCAACGAGGAGCTGGCGGCCCTCAAGCACATGGACTACCGGGGCTGGCGATCGCGGGTGATCGACATCACCTGGCCCCTGGAGCACGGTCCGGCCGGCCTGACCGAGGCGCTCGACCGCATCTGCGAGCAGGCCAGCGAGGCGATCAACGAGGGCTACAGCCTGATCGTCCTCTCCGACCGCAACATGGGGCGCGAGCGGGTGGCGGTCCCGGCCCTGCTGGCAGTGGGCGCCGTCCACCACCATCTGGTGAAGAGCCATCAGCG
The DNA here is from genome assembly GCA_027001815.1 of Gammaproteobacteria bacterium. Lineage (GTDB taxonomy): Bacteria > Pseudomonadota > Gammaproteobacteria > JALTLT01 > JALTLT01 > JALTLT01. The sequence continues at coordinate 2,705 of JALTLT010000374.1, forward strand.
CACCCGGGTCGGCCTGGTGCTGGAGAGCGGCGAGGCGCGCGAGGTGCACCACTTCTGCCTCCTCGCCGGCTATGGTGTCGACGCCGTCAACCCCTATCTCGCCTTCGAGGCCCTGTGGCAGGCGCGCCGTGACGGCCTCATGGAGGGGGAGGCGTGGGACAGCGACGACAAGATCGTCGCCGCCTACCGCAA
>JALTLT010000375.1 GCA_027001815.1 Gammaproteobacteria bacterium
CCCCCTGCCACTTGAGCGGGCGCACATCACCCACCGCCTGGCGAAACAGGCGGCGCTCCTCGTCGGTGATGGGCGGGGGCTCGCGTCTCTTCATTGCTCGATTATACCCGCTGTGGCCCCTTTCGGCGGCGGGGCCCCGCGGAAAGCACCACAACCTGACGGTCTGTCGAAGTCCGACAGGCTGCTGGCCTCATTGAAAACGGCGGTGCATCCATGCACCGCGGCACAGGCTGCCGAAAAACGGTGTTTTTCAACAGCCTGCCAGGCCGCGGCAGGGGCCATCCATGCCCCTCACCGAGCCTGTATCCCGAGGCGGCCGTCTCGTGGTTCAGGTCACCTCCCCTTTCCGCTAGAATGACTCTCTTCCAGCGGCGGACCCTTTCCTTTCATGCACATCCTCATCAGCAACGACGACGGCTACCAGGCGCCGGGCCTGCGCCACCTGGCCCAGGCGCTGGCCGACATCGCACGGACCACCGTGGTGGCGCCGGAACGAAACCGCAGTGGTGCCAGCAACTCGCTCACTCTCGACAACCCGATCCGGGTCCATCGGGCCGAGGGGGGGATCCTCTACGTGGACGGCACTCCCACCGACTGTGTCCATCTGGCCATCACCGGGTTGCTGGAGCGGGAGCCGGACATGGTGGTCTCCGGGATCAACGCCGGCGCCAATCTGGGGGACGACGTGCTCTACTCCGGCACCGTGGCAGCCGCCATGGAGGGGCGCTTCCTCGGCCTGCCGGCGGTGGCCATCTCGCTGGTCTGCAATGAGGAGCCGCGCCACTTCGAGACGGCGGCCGCGGTGGCGGTGGAGCTGGTGCAGCGGCTGCAGCGCGATCCGCTGCCGGCCGATACCATTCTCAACGTCAATGTTCCCGACCTCCCCTTCGAGGCACTGGAGGGGTTCGAGGCGACGCGCCTGGGCCACCGCCACAAGTCGGAGCCGGTGATCCAGAGTACCGATCCGCGCGGGCGAACCATCTACTGGGTGGGGCCCGCCGGAGGTGAACAGGATGCCGGACCGGGCACCGATTTCCATGCCGTTCGTCACGGCCGCGTCTCCATCACGCCGCTGCAGGTGGACCTCACCCGTTACGCCGCCCTCGATCAGGTGGCGAGCTGGCTGGAGGGGCAGTGATCGACCGGCTGCAGATCGAGGGGGTGGGAATGACCTCCCGGCGGACCCGGGCGCGACTGGTGGATCGACTGCGCCGCCACGGTATCCGCGACGAACGGGTGCTGCAGGCGATGATGGAGGTGCCCCGCCATCTCTTCGTGGACGAGGCGCTGGCCAGTCGTGCCTACGAGGACACGCCCCTGCCCATCGGTCACGGCCAGACCATCTCCCAGCCCTGGGTGGTGGCGCGCATGACCGAGTTGCTTCTGCAGGCCGGCGAGGTGAATCGGGTACTGGAAGTGGGCACCGGCTGTGGCTATCAGACCGCTGTGCTTTCTGTGCTGGTGAATCAGGTGTGGAGCGTCGAGCGGATCGGTGCGCTGCTGGAGCAGGCCCGGGAGCGGTTCCGCCTGCTGCGTCTCGCCAACGTCCACCTCCGCCACGGGGACGGCTACGCCGGCTGGCCGGAGGAGGCGCCGTTCGACGCCATCCTGGTGGCCGCAGCCCCGGAGGAGGTCCCGCCGGCCCTCCTGGAGCAGCTTCGCGTCGGCGGCCGCCTGGTGATCCCCGTGGGGGCCCAGGGCGGACAGCAGCTCATGGTCTACGATCGCACCGCCAAGGGTGTCAGTGCGACCACCTGCGACTACGTCAGTTTCGTTCCACTCATTGGAGGTACCCGTTGAAGATCTTCTCCCCCCTCTACGATCGGGTGATGCGGTGGGCCGTTCACCCGCGGGCCTCCTGGTACCTGGCCGGGCTCAGTTTCGCCGAAAGCTCCTTCTTTCCCATCCCCCCCGACGTGATGCTGGCGCCCATGGCGCTGGGCAGGCCACGGCGCGCCTGGCGGCTGGCGCTGATCACCACCCTCGCCTCGGTGGCGGGAGGCGTGCTGGGTTACCTCATCGGTGCCTTCGCCTTCGAGCTGGTGGAGCCATGGCTGGTGGAGCATGGCCAGATGGAGAAGTTCCAGGTGGTGCAGGGGTGGTTCGACGAGTGGGGCTTCTGGGCGATCTTCATCGCCGGATTCTCGCCGATTCCCTACAAGCTGTTCACCATCTCGGCGGGTCTCATCGGCATGGCCTTCCTGCCCTTCGTCATCGCCTCCGCAATCGGGCGGGGGGCGCGCTTCTACATGGTGGCGGGGCTCATGTACTGGGGAGGGGAGAGGATGGAGGCGACCCTGCGCGAGTATATCGATCGGATCGGCTGGGTGGTGGTGGCACTTGCGGCGATAGCGATGGTGATCTATAACAACACATGAATCTCCCTCTGTCGCGGTCGCCGATTCTGCTGTTTCTGGCCTTCTGGCTTGCGGCCTGCGCGACGCCTCCGCCCGCCCCCGTGGTGGAGGCAGGTCAACCCATCAAGAAACGCCCTTCGCAACATGTTGTCAATAAGGGAGAAACCCTATATTCCATCGCATGGCGTTATGGGCATGATTATCGAAAGCTGGCGGCCTGGAACGGCATCTCCAGCCCCTATGTGATCCATCCGGGACAGAAGCTCAGGCTGACGCCGCCAGCGGCGCGGCCGGGGGCGCGGGCTCGCAGTTCACCCCCTCCCGCGAAGGCGTCCTCTCCGGCGTCGAAACCAGAAAGAACCGCCACCACGGTTCACAAGCCCGCCCGGTCTGCGGCCAGTCGCTCGAGCCGGCCGGTCAAACCGGTCTCCACCAGGGCCGGACAGCGCTGGCGGTGGCCAGTGGAGGGGAAGGTGATCCGGCGTTACGCCAACAGTGGTGGCGGCAGGAAGGGGATCGACATCGCCGGCAGTCCGGGTACGCCGATCCGGGCTGCGGCAGGGGGCGAGGTGGTCTACGCCGGCAGCGGCCTGGTGCGGTACGGCGAGCTGGTGATCATCAAGCACGACGATACCTGGCTCAGCGCCTACGCCCACAACCGCCGACTGCGGGTGAGCGAGGGGCAACGGGTCGAGGCCGGCCAGATCATTGCCGAGCTGGGCTCGACGGGGGCCGATCGACCCATGCTCCATTTCGAGATCCGCCGGAATGGCAAGCCGGTGGATCCCTTGCGGTATCTGCCACAACGGTAAACCGGCGAGTGCGCCGACCGGCGGGAGTCGACTCCCGCCGCCGATCACCCGCCGCCGCGACACCAACAACAACAACGAGGGATCGGCTTCGCTACCCGGGCCGCTCCCGCGAAAAGAGACCGTCGAAGGAGGTCGCAGATGCGCAGGACCAATCCGGAACCCGAAGTCCCCGAACCCCCCCTGCTCACCGGTGGTGGCATCAGTGTGCCGCAACTGGCCGGAAAGGCGGCGGAAGAGAAGGCCTCCCCTCCGCTTCCCTCCTTCAAGGAGCCGGAGAGCGGCAGGAGCGATGCCAGTGACGGCCATCTCGACGCCACCCGGCTCTACCTCAACGAGATCGGCTTTTCCCCCCTGTTGTCGGCCGAGGAGGAGGTCTACTACGCACGCCTCGCCCAGAAGGGCGATCCGCGGGGGCGCAAGCGGATGATCGAGTCCAACCTGCGGCTGGTGGTGACCATCGCCCGCCGCTATCTCAACCGGGGCATGCCCCTGCTCGATCTCATCGAGGAGGGCAACCTGGGACTGATCCGTGCGGTGGAGAAGTTCGATCCGGAGCGGGGATTCCGCTTCTCCACCTACGCCACCTGGTGGATCCGGCAGACCATCGAGCGGGCGATCATGAACCAGACCCGCACCATCCGTCTGCCCATCCACGTGGTCAAGGAGATCAACGTCTACCTGCGCGCCGCCCGCCGCCTGGCCCAGAAGCTGGAACGGGAACCCACCGCCGAGGAGATCGCCCAGGTGCTCGACAAGCCCATCTCCGAGGTGAAACGGATGCTGGGCCTCAACGAGCGCATCGCCTCGGTGGACACCCCGCTGGGCGACGACGAGGACCGCCTGCTGCTGGACGCGATCCCCGATGAGAACAACCCCGATCCCTCGGAACAGTTGCAGAGCGAGAACGTCCACCAGAGCCTCGAGCACTGGATCTCCATGCTCAACGACAAGCAGCGGGAGGTGCTGGAGCGCCGCTTCGGCCTGCACGGCTACGAGCGCGCCACTCTCGAGGAGGTGGGTCGGGAGATCGGTGTCACTCGCGAGCGGGTGCGCCAGATCCAGATGGAGGCGCTGCGGCGCCTGCGCGAGATCCTCGAGTCGGAGGGCTACTCCGAAGAGGTGTTGTTCCAGTAGCAGGCTGTTGAAAAACACCGTTTTTCGGCAGCCTGCGGTGCGGTGCATGGATGCAACGCCGTTTTCAATGACGGCAAGTCATTGAAAACGTGAGGAAGCCGGAAATCGCATTTTCGGCTTCCGGCGTTGAAAAAGGCCAGGATGGCCTTTTTCAACATTCTGGTAGCTGGGCTCTCCTCCCCGGCTGAGCGCTTCCCACCGCTCGCCCGGCGCGCTACAGTTGCGCCATGCAGCTCGACATCGACGACAACCGGGGCCCCTGGCGGATCCGCGGCTACGATCTGGGGCGGATCCAGGTCAACGAGCGGGTCTTCACCCGCTCTCTCATCCTCACCGAGCGCGCGCTGATCGAGGCGTGGGCGCCCCAGCGCCTCGAGGAGCTGACCGCCGACCACCTGGCCGAGGTGGTGGCCCTCGAGCCGGAGATCATCCTGCTCGGCACCGGTGAACGGCTCCGTTTCCCCCCCGCCGAGGTGCTCGCGCCGCTCTCGGGCAGCGGCATCGGCCTCGAGGTGATGGACACCCCCGCCGCCTGCCGCACCTACAACATCCTCGCCGGCGAAGGGCGCCGGGTGGCCGCCGCGCTGATGATGATCGAGGGGTGAGCACTTCCGGTCGGCGGAACGACCGTTCCTCTCCCGCTTCAGGTATGGTCGCTCGCCCGCGGTTTGCCTGAGAACCGCCAGCGGCATACCATATGGGGTTCGTCGTCACCAGCAACCAGACCGGAACCGCCGCCTTGCAGGAAGAATTCTCCAGAATCAAGCGACTGCCCCCCTACGTCTTCAACATCGTCAACGAACTCAAGGCCAAGGCGCGGGCCCGGGGCGAGGACATCATCGACTTCGGCATGGGCAACCCGGACCAGCCGACGCCGCGCCACATCGTGGACAAGCTGGTGGAGGCGGCTCAGCGGGGGGACACCCACCGTTACTCCGTCTCCCGCGGAATCCCCCGGCTGCGCCGGGCCATCTGCAACTGGTACGCCGACCGCTACGGGGTGGAACTCGACCCGGAGAGCGAGGCGATCGTCACCATCGGCTCCAAGGAGGGGCTGGCCCACCTGGCGCTGGCCACCATGGGCCCCGGCGATGCGGTGCTGGTCCCCAACCCCGCCTACCCCATCCACCCCTACGGCTTCGTCATCGCCGGCGCCGACATCCGCCACGTGCCGCTGGTGCCCGGCATCGACTTCTTCGCCGAGCTGGAGAAGGCGATCAAGGACTCCTGGCCACGGCCGAAGATGCTGGTCCTCAACTTTCCCGCCAACCCCACCACCGGCTGCGTGGAGCCGGACTTCTTCGAGAAGGTGGTGGAGATCGCTCGCGAGCACGAGATCTGGGTGGTCCACGATCTGGCCTATGCCGAGATCGTCTTCGACGGCTACAAGGCCCCCTCCATCCTCCAGGTGCCCGGCGCCCGCGACGTGGCGGTGGAGTTCTACTCCCTCTCCAAGACCTACAACATGCCGGGCTGGCGGGTCGGCTTCATGTGCGGCAACCGGACCCTGGTGGCGGCGCTGGCGCGCATGAAGTCCTACCTGGACTACGGCATGTTCACCCCCATCCAGGTGGCGGCGATCCACGCCCTGGAGGGGCCGCAGGAGTGTGTGGAGGAGATCCGCGAGACCTACCGCAAGCGGCGTGACGTGCTCTGCTCCGGTCTCCAGTCGGTGGGCTGGGCGGTGGAGCCGCCCAGGGCGACCATGTTCGTCTGGGCGCCGATCCCCGAGGCGTACCGCCACCTGGGGTCGCTGGAGTTCTCCAAGAAGCTGCTCACCGAAGCGAAGGTGGCGGTCTCGCCCGGGGTCGGTTTCGGCGAATACGGCGACGACCACGTCCGCTTCAGCCTGATCGAGAACGAACACCGCACCCGCCAGGCGATCCGCGGCATCCGTGCCATGTTCCGCAGGGACGGCGTGATCGGCGGCGAGGCGGCCAACGGATAGGTGAACGAAGCGGGCCGTGCCCGGCCCGCCTGTCAGGAGAGAGTCGAGAGTGAAACCGGTCAACGTAGGACTTCTGGGGCTCGGTACCGTCGGTGGCGGTACCTTCAACGTGCTGGCGCGCAACGCGGAGGAGATCGCCCGGCGCGCCGGGCGCGGCATCCGCGTAACCCACGCCGCGGCGCGGGAGTACGACCCCTCGCTTCTCGCCAGCCTTGAGGGGGTGAGGATCACCGACGACGCCTTCCAGGTGGTGGACGACCCCGAGGTGGACATCGTCGTCGAGCTGATCGGCGGCTACAGTCCCGCCCGCGAGCTGGTGCTGAAGGCGATCGAGAACGGCAAGCACGTGGTCACCGCCAACAAGGCTCTGATCGCCCTGCACGGCAACGAGATCTTCGCCGCCGCCCAGGAGAAGGGGGTGATGGTCGCCTTCGAGGCGGCGGTGGCGGGCGGCATCCCCATCATCAAGGCGATCCGCGAGGGGCTGGCCGCCAACCGCATCCAGTGGGTGGCCGGCATCATCAACGGTACCGGCAACTTCATCCTCACCGAGATGCGGGACAAGGGTCGCGACTTCGCCGACGTGCTGGCCGAGGCCCAGGCCCTGGGCTACGCCGAGGCCGATCCCACCTTCGACGTGGAGGGGATCGACGCGGCCCACAAGCTCACCATCCTCGCCTCCATCGCCTTCGGCATCCCCCTGCAGTTCGACCGGGTCTTCACCGAGGGGATCAGCGCCATCACCCCCGAGGACGTGGCCTACGCGGAGGAGCTGGGCTACCGCATCAAGCATCTGGGGATCACCCGCCGCACCGACGGCGGCATCGAGCTGCGGGTCCACCCCACGCTGATCCCGGCCCGCCGGCTGATCGCCAATGTGGACGGGGTGATGAACGCGGTGCTGGTGATGGCCGACGCGGTGGGTCCCACCCTCTACTACGGCGCCGGTGCCGGTTCCGAGCCCACCGCCTCGGCGGTGGTGGCCGATCTGGTGGATGTCACCCGGGTGCTCACCGCCGACCCGGAGAACCGGGTGCCGCATCTCGCCTTCCAGCCGGACGCCATGTCCGACCTTCCGGTGCTGGAGATGGCCCGGGTGGAGACCGCCTACTACCTGCGCATGAGCGCCCTCGACCGTCCCGGCGTGATGGCCGAGGTGACCGGCATCCTCGGCGAACTCGGCATCAGCATCGAGGCGATCCTGCAGAAGGAGCCGCCGGAGGGGCAGCCGACGGTGCCCATCATCATGCTCACCCACCGGGTCCGGGAGGGGAGCATGGACGAGGCGATCCGGCGCATCGAGGTGCTGGAGAGCATCCAGGGGAAGGTGACACGGCTGCGGGTGGAGCACCTTTCCTGAGCCGCTTCCCGACGGTTGGCAGACGTTCCGGCGGGTCCGTCGGACCTGCACGATTCGGTATGAAGTGGCACCGTCCCGCCGGAGACGCCGATACCCACCGGATGACTCGGACGGGGATCCGCAGGCTGTCGGGATTCGACGATCAAACCGGGGCCGGCACTCGGAGAGGGCCCCCACGAAACGAGGTTTCAGCATGTCCTTCAACCAGCGCTACACCGGTCTCATCGACCGCTACCGCGACCGCCTGCCGGTCCACGACGACACTCGCATCATCAGCCTCGGCGAGGGGGCCACGCCGCTCATCCGTCTCGGCAACATCCCCCGCGACCTGGGGCGCGAGGTGGACATCTACGTCAAGTACGAGGGACTCAACCCCACCGGTTCCTTCAAGGACCGCGGCATGACCATGGCGGTGACCCGCGCGGTGGAGGAGGGGGCGAAGGCGATCATCTGCGCCTCCACCGGCAACACCTCGGCGGCGGCCGCCGCCTACGCCGCCCGCGCCGGCATCGCCGCCTTCGTCCTCATCCCCGACGGCAAGATCGCCCTCGGCAAGCTCTCCCAGGCGATGATGCACGGCGCGGTGGTGATCCAGATCAAGGGCAACTTCGACGCCGGCATGCAGCTGGTCAAGGAGGTGGCCGAGCACGCCCCGGTCACCATCGTCAACTCCATCAACCCCTACCGCCTGCAGGGGCAGAAGACCGCCGCCTTCGAGATCTGCGAGGATCTGGGTCGCGCTCCCGACTACCACTGCCTGCCGGTGGGCAATGCCGGCAACATCTCCGCCTACTGGATGGGCTATACCGAGTACCATCGCGACGGGCTGGTCAACGACCTGCCCAGGATGTGCGGCTACCAGGCGGCCGGCGCCAACCCCTTCCTGCGAGGCGAGATGGTGGACGAGCCGGAGACCGTGGCCACCGCCATCCGCATCGGCCATCCCCAGAGCTGGGACAAGGCGTGGGCGGCGCAGAAGGAGTCGGGCGGCTGGTTCGCCCAGCACACCGACGAGGAGATCCTCGCCGCCCAGAAGCTGCTGGCCGAGCGGGAGGGGATCTTCTGCGAGCCCGCCTCCGCCATCTCGGTGGCCGGTGCACTGGCCGACATCCGTTCAGGGAAGATCCCGGAGGGGAGCAAGGTGGTCTGCACCCTCACCGGTCACGGCCTGAAGGATCCCGACACCGCCATCCGTCAGAGCACCGGCCCCATGCTCACGGTGGAGGCGGAGCTGGATGCGGTGAAGCGTGCCATTCTCGACAACATGAAGGGGTGATGCCATCCTTCCGTCGTCGACGGTGGAAGTCACCCTCCTGATCCCGGGCGTGGTGCCCGATCGCCCGCTGCCCCATGCGCCGCGACTGCCGGCGCTGGAGCGCCTGCTGGCGCGCGCCGACCGCGACGCCCCGCCGGCGGAGGGGCGGGAGGCGACCCTCTGCCGTCTCTTCGGATGGCCCGGTGGGGAGCTGCCGGTGGGTCTCCTCGCCGCGCGGGGCGAGGGGCTCGAGGAGGGCCACTGGCTGTGCGCCGCGCCGGTCCACCTGGCACCGGAGCGGGATCGCCTCCGTCTCTATCCTCCCGAACTGCTGGAGCTGGAGCCGGGGGAGGCGGAGGCGCTGGCCGCCGCCCTCGACGACCACTTCCGCGACGCCGGTCTCGGCGGCCTGCAGGCCCCCCATCCCCTGCGCTGGTATCTTCGCCTGCCGGCGCGGGCCCGGCTCTCCACGACGCCTCTCGAGAGGGCGCTCCACCTCCCGGTCGAGGAGGCGCTGCCCCGCGGTGAAGACGCCCCCTGGTGGCAGCGGCTGCTCACCGAGGCGCAGATGCTGCTCCACCTCCATCAGGTCAACCGGGAACGGGAGCGGGGCGGCCGCCCATCGGTCAACGCCCTCTGGGTGTGGGGTGCCGGCGTCCCGCGAGAGGCGGCCAGCGGGTTCTCCGGAGCCTGGGGTTCGGCTCCGCTGTTGCGGGGGGCGGCCGCCCGGGTCGGCATCCCGGTCCGCCCCCTGGCGGAGGGGGCCGGAGCGTTGATCGCCCGGGCCGCCGCCGATGGGGCGCAACTGGTGGTGTGGGAGCGGGCCGCGGAGGCGCTGGCGCGACTCGACACGGAGGGCTGGCAGGCGGCGCTGGAGGAGCTGGAGACGCGCTGGCTGGCGCCCCTGACGGGAGCGGTGGAGCGCGGTCGCCTGGAGGCGCTGGTGGTGGAGACGGGGGAGGGGCTCCGCCTCCGCTACCGCCGCGGCCACCGCTGGCGTCTCTGGCGCCGGCCCCGGGCCCTCTCGGCGGGAGGTGGGGAGTGAGCCGCCACTTGCGCATCGCCCGCCGTCCGCTGCGTTGCGAGCCGCCGGCCGGGGTCGATCCCCTGCTGGCCCGGCTCCTCGCCGCGCGTGGCGTTGCCGATGCCCGGGAGCTGGAGTACTCCCTTCGTCGCCTCCCGCCACCCGATCGGCTCGGTAACGTGGAGGAGGCCGCCGCCCTCCTGCTGCAGGCGATCCGCCGGCAGCGAAAGGTGATGGTGGTGGGTGATTTCGATGCCGACGGCGCCACCAGTTGCGCCGTGGCCCTGCGCGGTCTGCGCAGTCTGGGCGCGGAACGGGTGGAGTACCTGGTGCCGGACCGTTTCCGTCTCGGCTACGGGCTCAGCCCCGCCCTGGTCCGGGTGGCCCGCGAGCGGGGGGCCGAGCTGCTGCTCACCGTCGACAACGGCATCTCCAGCCTGGAGGGGGTGATGGAGGCGCGGCGGCTCGGCATGCAGGTGGTGGTCACCGACCATCACCTGCCGGGGGAGGGGCTGCCGGAGGCGGATGCCATCGTCAACCCCAACCTCCCCGGCGATCCCTTCCCCTCCCGCAACCTGGCCGGGGTGGGCGTGCTCTTCTACCTGCTGCTCGCCCTGCGGGCCCGGATGCGCCGCGAGGGGGCGTTTGCCGACGGAGGGGAGCCAAACCTGGCGGAGCTGCTCGACCTGGTGGCGCTGGGGACGGTGGCCGATGTGGTGCCCCTCGATCATGCCAACCGCACCCTGGTCCAGCAGGGGTTGGCGCGCATCCGCGCGGGGCGCTGTGTCCCCGGCATCCTCGCCCTGCTGGAGGCGGCGGGGCGGGACCACCGCCAGGTGACCGCCGCCGATCTGGGGTTCGCGGTGGGGCCGCGGCTCAATGCGGCGGGACGGCTGGAGGAGATGGGGCAGGGGATCGACTGCCTGCTGGCGGAGAGCCCGGAGGAGGCGCGCCCCCTGGCCCTGGAGCTGGACCGGCTCAACCGGGAGCGGCGGGAGATCGAGGCGGAGATGAAGGAGCAGGCGATGAGCGCCCTCGAGGCGCTGCACCTGGAGGGCGAAGGGACCCTGCCCCACGGCCTCTGTCTCTTCGATCCCCAGTGGCACCAGGGGGTGGTGGGGATCCTCGCCTCGCGGGTCAAGGAGCGCTACCATCGG
>JALTLT010000376.1 GCA_027001815.1 Gammaproteobacteria bacterium
GCTTGGTGTGCTCGGCGTCGTTGATCTGCATGGGCGGGCAGGGCGGGAAGCAGGCACCACAGCAGATGCACTTCTTCTCGTCCACCTCGAGGGAGGGCTTGCCGTTGACCAGCGCCGGGCGGATGGCCGCCACCGGGCAGCGGGCGACGACGGAGGGGCGTTCGCAGACGTTGGCCACCAGGTCGTGGTTGATCTTCGGCGGCTTGGTGTGCTGCACGTTGATGGCGATGTCGCCCTGGCCACCGCAGTTGATCTGACAGCAGGAGGTGGTGATATGCACCCGGTTGGGCATGTTCCACTCCTTGAACTCGTCGATCAGCTCGTCCATCATCGCCTTCACCACGCCAGAGGCGTCGGTGCCGGGGATGTCGCAGTGCAGCCAGCCCTGGGTGTGGGAGATCATGGTCACCGAGTTACGGGTACCGCCGACCACGAAGCCGGCCTCTTCAACGGCCTTGATCAGGGGCTCCACCTTGGCCTCGTCGGTGACGATGTACTCCAGGTTGGAACGCAGGGTGAAACGGATGTAGCCATCGGCGTACTTGTCGCCGATGTCGCACAGCTTGCGCAGGGTGTAGAGGTCGAGGATACGCTGGGTACCCACCTTGACGGTGTAGACCACGTCTCCGGAGTGGGCCACATGCTTCAGCACGCCCGGGCGCGGATCCTCGTGGTACTTCCAGTTGCCAAAGTTCTTGATCATCACCGGATGCATGTACTGGAAACCATCCGGGCAGCCGCTTTCGATGGGCGGACGCGGAGCAGCTTGTGCTTCAGCCATAATAACCTCCAAGAGAAATACTCAGGTATTCAGTGTCTCTTCGTGCCGCGGGGCGTGGACCGGAGCCTCCGATCCCGCCCCGCGGCTGCCTTCGTCAAGAGAACCGGGGTCAGCCGGCGGCCTTCTCTGCCTGCCGCTCGAACCACTTCTCGGCCTCCTCGTCCCACATGTCCATGCGCACGTAGGAGATCTCGCGCGGATGGTTGATCATGTGCGGGTCGGGATCGATACCGATACCCTCGAGGAAGTTCTGCAGGCCGATCCGCTCGATCATCTCGCCGGTGCGCTCGTGCTCGAGAGCGTTCTCGGCGAAGAAGTCGATCACCTCTTCGGCCAGCTCGACCAGCTTCTCGTCGTCCTCGGGAGTCTCCAGCTTCATGAAGGGCACGATCACGGTGCCCATCAGGTCGCCGATCTTCAGGGTGCGCTTGCCGCCGATGAGGACGGTGACGCCCTTGTCGTCTCCGGGGGAGAGGGCCTTGGGCATCACGTTCAGGCAGTGCATGCAGCGCACGCAGTTGCGGTTGTCGACGGCCAGGGTGTCGTCGTCGTTGAGCGCCAGGGCGTTGGTGGGGCAGCGGTTGACCACGTTCTCGATGATGTAGTCGCGGCCCTTGGTCTGGACGTAGTTCCTGACCTCGTCCTGATCCACCTTCATGTCGTCACGCCAGGTGCCGATCACGGCGAAGTCGGAACGCTCGATGGCGTTCTGGCAGTCGTTGGGGCAGCCGGAGACCTTGAACTTGAACTTGTAGGGCAGGGCGGGACGATGCATGTCGTCCATGAAGTTGTTGACGAGCATGCGGTGGATCTTGTGCTCGTTGGTGCAGGACTGCTCGCAGCGGGCCGCACCGACGCAGGACATGCCGGTACGCACGCAGGGGCCGGCGCCGCCCAGATCCCAGCCGTACTCGTTGATCTCGTCGAAGAAGTGCTGCACGTTGTCGGTGGTGGTACCGATGAACATGATGTTGCCGGTCTGGCCGTGGAAGGTGATCAGGCCGGAACCGTACTTCTCCCAGGAGTCGGCAAGCTGGCGCAGCATGTCGGTGGTGTAGTAGTTGCCGGGAGAGGGCTGCACGCGGAGGGTATGAAACTCGCGGGAGGCGGGGAACGCCTCGGCCACTTCGGAGAAGCGGGGGATGATGCCACCGCCGTAGCCGAAGACGGAGACGGTGCCACCCTTCCAGTATCCCTTGCGGGTCTCGTAGGAGTGCTCGAGCTGGCCCAGCAGGGAGTGGGTCACGGCGCGGATGCGCTCCTCGGGATGCTCGTTGGCCAGACGGCGGATGCCACTGATGAAGCTGGGCCAACGGCCCTTCTCGAGTTCGTCCAGCATGGGAGTTTCATACTTTTTGACCATGTGTATGCTCCTTAAAGGCTACAGATCAGTCTGTGATCACGTTGACCGTTCGACTTCGGGTGGCTGAGTCTCCACTCCGGCTACAGCACCCCCGTACGAATTCCGCGACCGTGGGTGGTACGGGCGTTCCGACCTCAAGGTCCCGCACCACGGAAAACTCAATAGGCGAATTGTAGGCATTCCTGGCCGCAAACCTACCCTGCCGATGGGGTGGGTGCCCCCCCTTCCCTATCCCCTTTGGGATATGCCGGGTGGGAGGTGCCCGGCGCCAATGAGCCGCAAGTCGCGTACAAAGTGCCCGAGTCTGGCGCGACTCCGCCTGACCGGGCCCACTGGCAGCCACCCTTCAGGCTCACTTCCGGTTTGGAAGGGACTTGCGTTCAACACGCTTTCGGCAGGGGGTGGCGGAACTGAAGGGTCGAACCCGCTTCCCGGTCCCGGGAGGCGGAGGCAGGCGGAGCGGGATGTGGGCCAAAACGCCTTTCACCCGGCAGGTGCGCCGACCGGGAGGAGGGGGCGCGGCATGTCGGATCCGGTGGGAAGTGATCGGTAAGTCGGCGAGGGGTGGTCTCTCCCGGAAAAATAGTTTAGTATTTTGCTATGGTATGAGCGGGTGAGCATATCGTTGTCTCCTGATATACTCCCGGAGCATTGCGAGCTCTCCTCCTTATATTAGGGTAACTCTGAACAATTCATCCCTGAATTGTCAGAGTACGGGAGCCGAAAAACG
>JALTLT010000377.1 GCA_027001815.1 Gammaproteobacteria bacterium
CGCTCCTCCGGAAAGGGGTAGAGGGCCGCGCAGCCGATCACCATGCCGTCGCGTTCGAGCACCACGAAATGGCCGATCTCCATCTCCAGCCGCTCCCGGGAGCGGCGTACCAGGATCCCCTCCCGTTCGAGGGGGGAGATCAGTTCCAGGATACCCCCCACGTCGTCGATGGTGGCGGGCCTGAGGGTCTCGTAGGGAGCGGCCGTGATCAGGGTGCCGATGCCGTCGCGGCTGAACAGCTCCAGCAGCAGGGCCCCCTCCCGATGGCGTCCGAGCAGATGGACCCGCTCCACCCCGCCCCGACACGCCTCCACCGCGCTTGCGAGATGGCGCGCCGTCTCCTCCGGCAGGCGGCGGCGACGATCGGTCAGGAGCTTCTCGGCGGCCTCCACCTCCAGTTCGCGAACCAGTTGCCGGCCGCTGGTCACGCCGGGCTCCTCCATCAGGAAGATCAGCTTGTCCGCCCCGAGTGACACGGCGGCGGAGACCGCCACGTCCTCGGCGCTCAGGTTGAACACCTCGCCGGTCGGGGAGTAGCCGATGGGCGAGAGCAGCACCACCTCGCCCCCCTCCAGACGGCGGCGGATCGCCTCCGCATCCACCCGTCTCACCTCACCGGTGTGGCAGAAATCGACCCCGTCCCGCACGCCCAGCGGCCTGGCGGTCACCAGATTGCCCCCGCCGACGCGGATCGCAGCCCCCGCCATGGGGGTGTTGGCCAGCCCCATGGAGAGCAAGGCCTCGATATCCACCCGCACCGCGCCCACCGCCTGTTTCACGCAGGTGAGCGCCTCGTCGTCGGTGACACGCAGCCCCTCCACCACCCGCGGTTCGGCGCCGCACTGCTCGAGCAACGCCTCCACCTGGGGCCGCACGCCGTGGACCAGCACCAGCCGCACCCCGAGGCTGTTGAGCAGGGCGATGTCGTGGATCAGGCCCGCAAACCCCTCGTCCGCCACCGCCTCGCCGCCGAAGGCGACCACGAAGGTGCCTCCACGATGGGCGTGGATATAGGGCGAGCTGTGGCGAAACCAGCCGACGAAGGCGTCTGGATCGTCGATCTGCGGCAATGGAACGCTCCTCGGTCGTTGACCAATGGCCCGAGTGTGTCAAAAACAGGGGGGGACGACAAGGAGGAGCAAGGTGGAGTCCGCCGCCGGAGCTGATCCGGCGCCGAGTGCCGATTGCGTTCTCCTGCGGGATCGGTATCGGGTTCAAAAACCTGCCAATCCGTCGGACCACGTTGAGAAATCCGGGGATCTCCGACCATTTCCGGTATTTCGGTCGGTTTTTTTACCAGGATGTTGAAAAAGGCCATCCTGGCCTTTTTCAACGCCGGAAGCCGAAAATGCGATTTCCGGCTTCCTCACGTTTTCAATGACTTGGCGTCATTGAAAACGGCGGTGCATCCCTGCACCGCGACACAGGCTGCCGAAAAAACGGAGTTTTTCAACAGCCTGTTACACCGGTATGGAAGTAACGGGATGTACCTCGAAGATGCGCAACCGATCCCCTCCCCTCCATCGAGGTGGTCAGGCAGGATGTCGTGAAAGGCCGTCCCGGCATCCTGCAACGCCGGAGGTCGAAAACGTGATTTTCGGCTATCGCGAACCGTCAATGCTATTGTTGTCGCAGAAAAAAGTGGCGACAGAGGGTGCCGGGAAACGGTGTTGCTCCACCGTCCGCTAAATGATTTGGGTCTGCGGTCGATGTAACGCCACAGAGATTGAAGTTGACAGGAGGGGGTCATGACCATAAGACAGAAAATGCTGCTGCTGATCGTCATATCCGCTGCTGGCCAATTGGCCACGTTTGCGTTTCTTTACAGTGACGTTCAGTCGCTTGCGGCGTTCTATGCGCAAGTGCATGCGGAGGGGGGCAATGAGGCGTTCAGGGAGGCGATTGGAGACATTTCGAGCCACGGCCTGCTAATGATCCTGATATTTTTCCCCCTGGTGACCGGAGTTATCCTCTTCCTGACCTTTTCAATCATGCGCAAGATGTCCCGGATCGTGGAGACCATGAGAGAGGCGGTTGCGCAGTCCGACCTGACCCGCCGGATGACGGTGGAAGGCAACGACGAGCTGGCCGAACTCGCCCGTTCCTACAATCTGTTGATGGAGGAGTTTTCCAACATCATCGGTGCGATCGATGACGGAATGGAGAGCTTGCAGCAGGCGATCGTGCTCTCCGGTGGGGTTGCGCGGGAGCTTGACGATGCGGTCCGGAAAGAAGGGGAAAAGATTCACCTGGTCGCCTCCGCGATGGAAGAGATGGCGGCCACGGTGAAGGAGGTAGCCCGCAACGCCGCCACCACAGCGCAGGCTACCAACAGTGCCGACCGTGATGCCGGTGAGAGCCTGACGCTGGTACAGAAAAATCGGGCCAGTATCGATGAGCTGGCGCGCGAGATCGAACAGGCCTCGGTGACCCTGGATCGACTCAATACCGAGAGTGAGGGGATTGCTGCGATGCTCGATTCGATCCGCAGCATTGCAGAACAGACCAATCTCCTGGCTCTGAATGCGGCGATCGAGGCTGCGCGCGCCGGCGAACAAGGGCGGGGGTTTGCCGTGGTGGCCGATGAGGTGCGCACCCTGGCACAGCGGACCCAGAACTCCACCAACGAGATCGAGGATGTGGTCAACCGTCTGCTGATGCGGATTCGCGAGGCCGTGCAATCGATGGAGGCCGGAAAGCAGCGGGCCGACGAGAGTGTCATGCAGGCGCGAATGGTGAATGAGGCGCTGGACCGGATTCGCAACGCCGTTTCGCAAGTCAATGAAATGAATCTGCAGGTGGCATCCGCCACAGAAGAGCAGGGGGCCGTGGCCGAAGAGATCAATCGAAACGTCAATGACATGGCCGAGCTCG
>JALTLT010000378.1 GCA_027001815.1 Gammaproteobacteria bacterium
CCTGGGACTCCGACGGGCTGGAGGACTGCCGCTCGAAGAGGCGGAGATCCGTGTGGAACTGGAGGACGAGGGGAAGGGAAGCGAGTGGACGATACGGGAGTTGCAGGGTATCCCCGGCGTGGCGATAGCGGTCGCCCATGCGGGAGGCCGAATGCCGGAACTCGCCCTGTGGCGCCTCTCCCCTGAGGAGAGATCCGGGGTTGCGCACAGGTGACACGAGTGGAGAGATGGCGTCCCCTAGGGGAGTCGAACCCCTGTCGCCGCCGTGAAAGGGCGGTGTCCTAGGCCTCTAGACGAAGGGGACCTGGAAGTCTCGCCGGCCGCGCGACCATTGTCGCCTCGCGGTCGGAAGCGCGCACTTTACCGCCTGGCGGCGGGGGTGTCAAGGGAGGCCACGAGGAGCCGTTCGATCGCCCTGGAGTGCGCTCACGGCGACGCCGAGGCGTTGACCGGGGGGCCCCGACTCCGTACAATTGCCTCCTCGATTCGGGGCGATTAGCTCAGCGGGAGAGCACTGCCTTCACACGGCAGGGGTCGCTGGTTCAATCCCAGCATCGCCCACCAACCCTTCACGAAAGAGGCCGGGTTCGACCCGGCCTCTTTCGTGCCCCCCGGCTTCCTTCACCGCCGCCGGCTGCAACGACGAGGGCGGCCACGGGATGTCATTCCCCGTCGAAATTGCATCCCGGAAACTCCTTCAGGTAGCGACAGAATCCCTCGGCCACCTCTGGATGCTTCATGGCATACTCCACGTTGGCCATCAGATAACCGAGCTTGGAGCCGCAGTCGTAGCGCTTTCCCCTGTACCGGTAGGCGAAGACGCCCTGTTCGTGGAGTAGCTCGGCGATGGCATCGGTGAGCTGGATCTCGCCACCGGCCCCGCGTGGGGTGTGCTCCAGCAGGCTGAAGATGCGCGGTGTCAGGATGTATCGGCCCACCACCGCGAGATTGCTGGGCGCCACGTCGGGCTTCGGCTTCTCGACGATCGCCGTGATCCGGCCGGTCTGCGCATCCATGGCCTCGGTGCTGACGATGCCGTACTTGTCGGTCTCGGCGGGATCGACCTCCTCCACCGCGATGACACTCTCCCCCCTGCTGGCGAACAGATCGACCATCTGGGCCAGCGCCGGCTTGTCGTTGCCGTCGATGAGGTCGTCCGCCAGGAGCACTGCAAAAGGCTCCTCCCCCACTACGGGCCTGGCGCAGAGCACAGCATGGCCGAGCCCCAACGGCCGGGGCTGGCGGATGAAGACGGCGGAGACGTGGCTCGGGAGGATGTTGCGCACCTGTTTCAGGCGCTCCCACTTCTCGGCCGCCTCCAGTTCCATCTCCAGCTCGAAGGAGACGTCGAAATGGTCGGCGATGGCCCGTTTTCCCCGGCCGGTGACGAAGATGAGCTGGTCACAGCCAGCGGCGATCGCCTCTTCCGCGGCATACTGGATCAGCGGCTTGTCCACGATGGGCAGCATCTCCTTTGGACTGGCCTTGGTCGCGGGCAGAAAACGGGTCCCCAGTCCTCCCACCGGGAAGACGGCCTTGCGGATCACGTTCGACATCTAAGCACACTCCTCCACAAAACGTGTCGGCGTCCCTCTCCGGCGAGAGATATCCGACATGGACAGATGCGGCGGGAAGACCCGGCCCCATTCCAGAGATTCAACCCACGTTGGCGGCCGGGACGGCGGAAAGCTTGACCTCCTCACCTGCCGCCATCCGTTGCCCCCGCGGGACGCACACCGGCCCGCCCGCGCCCGGCTATTGTGGCAAACCGGGAACAGCCGCCACCACGGGAATATTCACAACCAGAGGGGGAAGGGATCAGCGGGAATCGGGGAGAGCCACCAGGCGGATCTCATGCCGCTTCTCCTCGCCCACCTGGAACTCGGGGACCAGCTCGGCGAGCAGGGAGATCAGTATCTCCTCATCGAAATTCTCGCAGGCGGCATCCACCTTGTCGAGAAGGCGTGCCCAGCGCATGGGAAGATCGATTCTCCCACGTGCGAGATGGATCTTCTCGTGGGGTGTTTCGAGCAGCTCCTCCCGGGAATGGAACAGCTCCTCGCGGATCTTCTCGCCAGGACGGGGGCCTGTATAGATGATCTCGATCTCCTCCCCCGGGACCTTGCCGGCGAGCTGGATCATCTGACGCGCCAGTTGATCGATACCCACCGGTTCGCCCATGTCGAGGACGAAGATCTCGTGCCCCCTCCCCATCACCGCGGCCTGCATGATGAGCTGACACGCCTCGCGGATGGTCATGAAGTAACGGGTCATCTCCGGATCGGTGACCGTGACCGGCCCCCCCGCCTCGATCTGGGCCCGGAAAAGGGGCACCACACTGCCGGCGGAACCGAGCACGTTGCCGAAACGGACGGTGATGAAGCGGGTTCTGTTCCGCTCGCCCAGTTCCTGGCAGATGAGTTCCGCCAACCGCTTGGTGGCTCCCATCACGTTGACCGGATTGACCGCCTTGTCACTGGAGATGAGGACGAACTCGTCCCCCCCGAAGCGGGCGGTGGCCTCGGCGACGATACGGGTGCCGATCACGTTGTTGCGCATCGCCTCGCGCAACTGGTTCTCCAGCATGGGCACGTGCTTGTAGGCGGCGGCGTGGAACACCACCTGGGGATGGTGGGCGGCGAAGACCCGCTCCACCGCGGGCAGGTCGGTGACATCGCCGAGATAGGCGTGCAGCGTCAGTTCAGGGAAGTGGTGACGCAGCTCCCGCTCGATCATGAAGAGGTTGTATTCGCTGCGCTCGAAGAGGATCAGCTCTCGCGGCTGGACGGCCACGAGCTGCCGGCACAGCTCGGCACCGATGGAGCCCCCCGCCCCCGTCACCAGTACGCTGCGCCGACGCAATCCCTTTCGGATCCCTTCCCAGTCGAGGCGAACCTGCTCGCGGCCGAGCAGGTCCTCGATGGAGAGTTCCCTCAGGCTGTAGCGGAGTCCCCGCGCCGACTCCAGCTCCTGGATGCCCGGCAGCTTGCGAATCGGCAGACCGGTCCCCTCGCACACCTCGACGATCCGCCGCATGCGACCGGCGTCCGCCGAGGGCATGGCCACGATCAGCAGCTCGATCCGGTAGGGGGTGACCAGGTCGGGGATGGCATCGATACTGCCCAGCACCGGCACCCCCTGGATCTCCCGCCGGTGCTTGGAGACATCGTCGTCCACGAATCCTACCGGCTGGTAACTCGCCGAGGGGTCCCGCAGGAGATCACGCACCAGCATCTCTCCGGAACGGCCGGCACCCACCACCAGCACCCGCTTGCCCCCCCTGTCGTAGTACCGGTAGTCGCGGAGCAGACGATAGACGAGCCGCGGACCGCTGATCAGCGGAAGCAGAAGCAGCACATAGAGGAGGGGAATGGAGCGGGGTACGTGGGGTTCACTGAAAAGGACGTAGACGACGAGTACCCCACCGAGCAGGCCGGCCGCCAGGGCCTTGAGAATGCGCACCATGTCCGGCAGGGAGGCAAAACGCCACACCCCCTTGTAGAGGCCGAAGAAGTGGAACGCCCCCCCTTGCACCAGCAGCACCAGAGGGAGTGTCTGGAGAAGCTGGGTTGCCCACGGTTCGGGAATGGTGGAGAGGTTGAAGCGAACCCAGTATGCCAGAGACCATGCCACCAGCACCATCACGAGATCGTGCACGATGGCCGCCCAGCGGCTGCGTATCCATTCTTTGACCGAGGGCATCGGGGCCATCACTCCTGCAAGGCATTAACTTTTTGATTTACTGTGATAAAAACAGCCAAGTAAAGGATAACCCAGAATCCGGCCACAATCCACTGCATCGGCGTGGGAAAAGTACCGGCGATCCATGCCACGGTGCCGCTCGCAACCATGCCGAACTGGTACAGCCGCAAGGTGCGGAGACGCCCTACGGAGGACTCCGCCAGCCGCTGGTAGAGGTGCTCCTTGTGGGCGCGCCAGACGCTCTCTCCCCGTATCCCGCGTGCCGCGAGGGTCCAGGTCGCATCGACCAGGAAGGGAAGAAAGGGAAGCCAGGCGAGAGGAAGCGGCAGGTGGCCGGTCACCACTCCAAGCAGGCCCAGTACACCGGCCAGCAGCCCCAGGGTGGTGGAACCCACATCCCCCAGAAAGATGCGCGCCGGTGGCAGATTGTGGAACAGGAACCCGCCGCTCGCCGCCGCCACCACCCCACAGAAGAGCGCGCTGGCCGGATCACCCCCCTGCCAGAAGAGGAGACCCAGAAAGGCGAAACCGCTCACCCCCTGGCTGCCGGCGAGGCCGTCGAGACCGTCCATGAAATTGTAGAGGTTGGTCATCCAGATCAGCCAGAAGAGCCACCCCGCCGCCAGCAGCCAGCCCCAGGGCCCTCCGGGGGCGGGCAGGAGGCCAGCCACGACGACGGTCGCCGCCGCGAACTGCGACAGGAGCTTGGGCGGTGGAGAGAGTTCCCGGAGATCGTCGAGGAAGGCGACCGGAGCCTGGAGGAGCAGGGCCACCAGCACCCAGCCCCAGGGAGAGGGGAGCATCCCTTGCCACGCCAGCAGGAGACCACCCGCCAGAAGCCCCGTCCACACGCCGAGGCCACCGGTGCGGGGAGTGGGTGCCGCATGCAGGGAGCGGGCGTTGGGGTGATCGAGGATCCGCAGCCGTCCGCTGGCGCGCGCCAGCCGCGCGGTCGTCCAGGCGGCGACCCCCAGGGATACGACGATGGCGACCACCCCCATCATCCCTTCACTCCCGCAGCCAGCCGAGAGAATCCCCGAGGGTGCGCCGCGGGCGGAATCCGCACCGCTCGCGCAGCAGCCGGTCGTCGTACCAGGCCCAATCCAGAAGGCTTCGCACCCGCGCCGTATCGATGGGCGGCCGTCGTCCCGTGGTGGCTCCGAGGGCGTCACCGAACCTGCCGGCCAGGCGCAGCAACCGTTCCGGAACACGCCACCCCGCGGCGGGTACGCCCTGTCGCTGCGCGAGCAGTCGACACACCTCCTCGACGGTGGGGGCGACGCCGTCGGTGGCGTGATAGATCCCCCTTCCCGGCCACCTCTCGAGAAGCAGGGCCACCGCATCAGCCGCATCCTCGAGATGGAGCATGGAGCGGCGATTACCCCGGTCGGGCAGACGGGGTACCCATGGCCGCGCCATCAGCGCCGCCAGCAGCACCAGATGGCCTCTCGGCGCATCGCCGTAGAGCATGGGGAGACGCAGGACACACCCCTCGGGACCATCGCTCGTCAATACCCGCCTCTCCGCTTCCGCCTTGGCGCGGGCGTAGTCGCTCACCGGTGCCGGTTCCGCCTCCTCGGGGAGCGCCACCCCCGGCGGCGTACTCTCCCCCAGCACCCGCACGCTGGAGACGAAGAGCACCCGCCGCACACCGGCCCGGCGCGCCTCCTCGAGCAGTGCCTCTGTCCCCTCCACGGAGACACGGTGATGGGACCTCCCCCACTCCCCGCCACCGGGTCCGTCCCCCGGAGAACTGGCCAGGTGGACGATGGCCTCCACCCCCTCGCAACAGCCGCGCAGGCTCCCGGGATCCGTCAGATCGCCGCCGATCCAGGGCTCTCCGCCAGGCCGGCGGGAGAGCATCCGCAGGTGGGCACCGGCGAGCCGGCGACACACCTCCCGGCCGAGAAAGCCGCTGGCACCGGTGATCAGGATTCTCCCCGGTTCAGCCATTCCGCCGTCTCACCAGCAACCGCGCGGCCCGCGTCACGAAGAGGCCGAATACCGCAAGCAGGATCGGCGCCGCGGGCAGCCAGTAACGGGGCGCGCCGTAGTGCTTGCGGTAGAAACGGAAGATACCCGCATGCTTGTACCAGAGCACCCGCAGCGGCCGGCTGCGGCTCGACACCCCCTTATAATGGAGCACCCGCGCCGCCGGGAGGTAGAGCACCCGCCAGCCGGCATCACCGAACCGCTTGCACCAGTCGAGATCCTCCCAGTGCATGAAGAAGCTCTCGTCGAGACCTCCCACCTCCTCCAGGGCCCGACGGCGGATCATCATGCAGGCACCGGAGATCGCCTCCACCGGCCACGGCCCCGGCGGCTCGTCGGGCAGGGGGACGCCGCCGGCCAGGCGACGCCACACGCCGACCGGATCGGGCAGATGGCGGCGACAGGCGTGCTGGAGGGATCCGTCCGGATTCTCCAGTCGCGGACCGATCATGCCCGCCCCGGGGTGTGTCTCCAGGGCTGCCACGAGACGCCCCAGCGCATCGCCGATCACCTCGCAATCGGGGTTGAGCAGCATCACCCAGGGCGTATCCACGCTCTTCAGGGCCTGATTGACGGCGACGGCGAAGCCGCGATTCTCGGGGTTGCGGATCACCTCGACGGCCATGGGGCCGCCCTTCTCCACTCCCTCCAGACTGCCATCTCGCGACCCGTTGTCCACCACCCGGACCCGCAGGGACAGGCGCTCCCCCTCGAGGCTACGGAGACAACGACGCAGGTGATCGCCACTCCGGTAATTGACGATCACCACGGTCACCGTGGCGGGCCCCGCTTCCCCGCCGGCGGTCACGACTCCTCCTCCGGCAACGGTCCAGTGCGTCCCCGCAGGCCATCGAGCAGCCCTCGCCACGTCCAGTAGAGATGCGGCCACGCGGGTTGCACGTAGAACAGGAAGAGGGGAACACGAATCAGCGCTCGCCACAGGTCGTGCCAGATCCAGCCGGCTGGCGCGTGGGGACGGCGCCAGAGCAGGATGCGGTTGCGGGTGATGTAGTACTGGCGTCGCGGCTTGTGGACGTGGAGTTGGGTCCCCGCCTTCCCCGGGAGCCGCCGTGCGGTATGACCCACCCGATGGGGCATGCGCGCTCCGCAGACCCCCACAAGTCGGTATCCCCGGGCCCGTGCCCGGAACGACCAGTCGAGATCCACGTTGTCGATGAAGAGAGATTCGTCGAACACTCCGACCGCCTTCCACGCCTGGCGACTCACCAGGCAGCCGGAGGCGATCAGGAAATCGGTCTCGATCCACCTCTCCTCTCCGGAACAGCGGCGACGGCTGAGCCACGGTCCCCGGATTCTCAGGAAATGGCGCTCCAGTCCCGTGTCGGTATCCACCAGTACCGGTCCCACTGCCGCCACCCGCTCTCCCGCCGCCTCCAGCGTCGCCATCGCCTCACGCAACCGGATCACCACCCCGGGATCGGGGTGACTGTCCTGGTCGAGAAAGAGGGTATAGGGATAGTCGGCCACTTCCGCCATTCCCACGTTCTGGGCCGCCCCGACACCCCGATTCCGCCCCAGACGCACCACTTGCGCTCCCGATCCCCGCAACGACTCGAAGAGAGAATCGAGGACGGCGCCGGAGCCGTTGTCCACCACCACCAGGCGACCGACGCTCTCGACCAGTCCGGTCACGGTGGTACGCAGAAGGCCGGGGTCCGGGTGGTGGGTGACGATCACCACCGCCAGATCGCTGCAGGAGAGACCCTTCGCCACCATGGCCCCCGCCGCCTCAGCGACGCCGACCTCGCCGGACCAGCAGAGCGAGCGGCAGGCCGAGCCAGAGACGGATCGCCAGCCGGTACACCGCCCTGCGCAGTCGCCCCGGTCCCTCGATGGCGGCGAGCCGGGAGACGAGCATGTCGTGAACCGAGGCGAGACGTCGGATCGCCACCACACCGGTACCTTCCATCATGGGGTTGTCCTCCTCCAGGGCGGTTTCAGGCACCGCCTCGGGCCGGCCCCGGACATGGACGCCGACCACCTCCGGGACGGGAACCAGCCGGTTGTACTCCTCGATCATCGAGAGCATCTCCCGCGGATGGTACGCCGTGAGTCGCCCGGCGATGTACCGCAGTGGGGAGCGCTCCGCATGGAGGGTGCGAACCCGCTCCACCAGGGCATCGGCATCGGGTTCGAAGAGGAGCCCGGTCTCGCCCTCCTCGATCCGCTCGGCAAGGCTCCCGACCCGGGTGGCGATGGGCGGGATCCCCATGCACCAGAGTTCGGAGAGGGTGTAGCAGAAGGTCTCGGAGAATACCGACAGCAGCAGCCCCGCATCGGGAGCGATGCGCCGTACATGATCGGAGAACTCTTCGGGACGGTAGAACGGCACCACGCTGGCCGCGATCCCCTCGAGACGTGGTACCGCTTCCTTTCCGCAACCGAGGAAGTGGAGATCCACCCACTCCCGCATGCGCGGCCACGCCTCGAGCAGCAGGTCCAGACCCTTGTGGGGGGCGAAGGTGCCCGCTACCACTAGCTGCAACCGGCGACGGGGTTCGGCAGGCACGCCGATGTGCGGCAGCTCCTCCGGAGGCAGGCCGTGCTCGATGACATGATAGTCGACCTTCTCACCGTCCGGCAGTATGGCGAGATACTGCTCGGCGGCGGCCCGGGTGGGGGCAGCCAGGAGCACCCGCTGGCGACGCAGGAGGTCGGAGAGACGGTGACGCAGCGCCAGCCAGTACTCCACACTCTCGCCCCTGAAGAAACGCTGCTCCGGGTTCTCCCGCAGGCACCGCCCCATTCGCCCTGCATCGCACTCCCCGCAACGGCCACCGAAGTATGCGCTCACCGCCGGACAGACCGGGTAGTAGTCGTGCACCACCATGACGGAGGGAAGACCGGTCTCGAACACATCGAGACTGTGGCCGATGAGCGAGGAGACCACGATCTGGTCCACTCCCCAACGCCGGATCACCTCGTCGAGGATCCGCCGGTACTCGGCATGGGAGATGGCGGTGGCGTGGATGGGAAGGGAGAGATCCCACGATGCCAGCGGCTTCCCCCCGGAGCCTCCATAGAGCACCAGACGGGAGCCGAAGGCTCCCCAACTCCCGACCGACTTGAGAACGAGATTGCCGCTCTCGCCGTCCGCCTGGCAGAATTGACGGACCCACTTCTCCAACCCCCCTCTCCAACTGTGCGAGAGATGGAGCCTGACGGGCCTGGTATCTCCCCCACTCCGCCAACGTTCGAGTGTCTCCCGGACGGTACCACGCACTGCCCGGAGCGGATGGGCATGAAGATAGGCTGAAACGGGCGGTTTCCTTTCGCGGCTTCGCCAGTGGTCGAGAGTCCGACCCGCCGGAGGACGATCGATCCAGACCCGGCAGGCAATGGCCGGCTGGAAGCCGTGGCGACCGAGGTGGTCGGCGGCGCCGGCCCAGCCCTCTCCTTCCAGCAACGTCCCTTGCCTGCTCAGGAATTCGAGAAACAGTCGCGCCGGATCCCCGGCCCGCACCAGGCAACAGACAGGCAAGGAGGTCGGTGCGGGAACTGCAGGAGGCGCCTGAACATGGATCAGAACACGATTCAATTCTCCGAGCAGATCGTCCGGCAACCTGCCGGCTCCTCCCGGCAGGAGGGAGAAGGTCTCGAGGCCCTCGCACATGGGGGAGACGATGCCGACGAGACGATCCGAATAGAGTGCGTCCCTCATCCGCACCTCCCATCCTGCCGGCAGACGGGTCCCGGCCAGGACCATCAGCAGATCACGGCTGCCATCGATCTCCGCCATCGACCCCGCTTCGAGCCGGTGCCCGCGATCGTCGAAACGCGCCTTCCACGCCTTCACCAGTGGCGCGGTGCCCTCCGATACCAGCAGCCGAACATGCAAGGGGGTGCCACCACCGACGAGAAGATCTGCCAGCGTCACTCCAAAGGCCTGCGACTCACCGGCAGCGGCCCAGACCAACACGTCAATCATGATCTCTCCAATCGCGTGGCGCCGGCGAGGTGGCAGGCCCCCGCCTCCTCGAGACAGAAATGTTCGGGGCGAGGAGCGAGTGGCGATGGAGCCTCGAACGGACTCCGGGCGGATTGTCGGAGAGATCCCTCCATGGGCTCTGATCCCCCCGGAAACGGAAAAGCCGGGTTCCCGACCCCTCATGGTCTCGATGACGTACAGTCATCGAAACTGCCGGGAGATCTCCCCCTTCGCAGGCATGTCGCCGAACGGGGGCCTTTCCCTGGGACCTGTCGACAAGTCGCCGAAAAACCCCGTTCTTCGGTGACTTGCGTGCGATGCAGGGATGCATTGCCGTTTTCAATGACGCCAGGTCATTGAAAACGCGAGGAAGCCGGAAACCGCATTTTCGGCTTCCGAGGTCGAAAAAGGCCGGGACGGCCTTTTTCGATATCCTGTCAATGGATGAGATCATTCGGCGATCTGCGACTGAGCAAGCGCACTATCAGCCGCTTGGCTCTCACCGGAATCAACCGGAAAACACGCCCCAATCCGGGTATTCTACGCAAGGAGTCGAGGCGAATCAGCCACCGCTCGCCGGTGGAAGGCTGTGCCCCCTCCAGCTCCCCCAGCACAGAGGAGAAGTCATACGAAACATCGGCCGGCGGGAGAGGCACTTCGTTCCAGAACGTGGCGTAGAACCGGACACTCTCCTCATGGCGATCGAGCCAACCTGTGTTCGATGCCGATGATGCATTGCCCGCAAGCTGTGGAAACCGCTCGATGACATCGAGCCACTGCCCAGCCTCCACGTCCCACTCCATCACCAGTGACCACGGGCGCCCCTCGAGGCGTTCGGGGAAGGCCCCGAGACTGGAGGCGAGGATGGGACGCCCGCTGCGAAGCGCCTCGCTGAGGGTAAAGCTGTACGTCTCGGGCCACAATGCAGGAAACCAGATCAAGTCGGGATCGATCTCCTCGATGCGCTTGTCGACCTCCTCGTCGGAATAGGCACCATGTACCTGGACCTCCTTCAATTGACGGTACGCATAACCCAGCAGGTGAACCTCCACCGGCCTGCCTCTCCGCCTGGCCAGGAGAGCCACCTGTTCGACGACGTCGGCTCCCTTCTCGAGACTGATGGCACCGATCACCAGGACCTTGATTGCACCGTTGCGACCGTATTGCGCGACAACCGGCTCGGGGTATCTGGCGGCGAGACCGTCGGGATGATAGATCGTACGGAACGGGAAATCGGAGAAATACTGTTCGGCAAGCCGTGCCGCAGACCGGCTCGGTGCCAGAAGCCGTTCGCACCTGGCGAGAAAGTCCTCCTGCGCGCTTCGCCAGGCTTCCGCGCTGATGCCGAACGG
>JALTLT010000379.1 GCA_027001815.1 Gammaproteobacteria bacterium
GGGCAGGAGGGAAGAGCGGGTGACGGAGACACTTTGTTGATATAGTTCCGGGGTGGCGCCCTCACGCTCCGGATGGGCGGGTGGCGGAGTTCTCTCTCGCAACGCATTCGGATCTTCAGGATCCGGGACGATCGACCGATATTATGGCAGACAAACACATCTACCGCGTCATTTTCCATAACCAGGGCAAGGTCTATGAACTCTACGCCAGGGAGGTGAGTCAGGCCGCCATGATGGGTTTCGTGGAAGTCGGCGACCTGGTCTTCGGTGAAAAGAGCGAGCTGCTGGTGGATCCGGCAGAGGAGCGGTTGAGGTCCGAATTCGATGGGGTGAGGCGCTTCTACATACCGGTAGCCGCCGTCGTCCGTATCGATCAGGTGGAGAAACGGGGCAAGGCACGCATCTCGGCGGTGGAGGGAGGTGCCAAGGTGACGCCATTCCCCTCTCCCTGAAGGGACCGCAGCCGGTTTTCCCTTCATCGGCCTCGCGATCGGAATGGGAGCACCATGAGCAGAACCGAACAGGCCGCACGGAGATCGCACGGGCGGCAACCCGAGAAGTCGTCTGGCAATCGCCCCATCTCCTGGTGGATCCGCCGGCTGGAGGGACGCGGTCTTCCGCTGATGGAGACCACCGCCGACGAGATCTCCCGCTTCAATACCGAGAGTTCCCGCTCCGTTCATCGCTTCTGTGGCCAGCTCGGGGCCGATCCCGCCGTTGCCCTCGAGCTGATTCGCCAGGTCAACCGGCGCATGGGCCCCAACTCCGACACGCGGGTCGCCTCCGTCTCCCACGCCGCCATGATGCTCGGGGTTTCCCGGATCAAGCGCCTTCCCTTCCATCTCAAGACGGTGAAGCTACGGAGCGAAGATCGCAAGGTCCAGGGATATCTGCGGGCTGCCAGTCGTGCCTGGCATGCGGCCTGGATGGCGCGCGTCTGGGCGGAGTATCAGGGTGATCCCGATCCCGAGGAGGTGTTTCTCGCCACCCAGCTTCGGCTGGTGGGGGAGTACATGATGTGGATGCATGGTGGTGAGGTCATGGAGGAGGTGGTACGCCTGCGGGCCAGTGGCGATGCCCACAGCGAGGAGGCACGATATCTTGCCCTCGGCTTCCCCATCGAGCATCTCAGTCGGGAACTGGCGCGCCGCTGGAAACTGCCCCCCCTGGTGGAGCGCAGCCTCGATCCCGCCGGTGCCCAGGACCCACGAATCTACACCATCCTTCTCGCCCAGCGCCTGGCCCAGCAGTCGGAGCGGGGATGGTACCATCCGGGAACGGTGGCCTGTCTCGAGGCGGCCGCCGAGCATCTGGGGTTCGCTCCCGACGAGATGATTGCATCCACCCACGCCATGGCCGCGGAGCTGGCCCGGGAGCCCCTGGTTGCCGGTCTTCCCATGGCCGCTGCCCTGTTGCCTCTCCTTCCGTCCGACCAGGAGGAGGAACAGGCCGAAGTCGACGACACCTCGATGGAGAGGGAGAGGGGATCGGTGACGGGTGGAGAGAGTCCCGAAGAGAGCGGCAAGAGCATGGAAGAGGCTCCGCCACGACGTCCGGCCGGGACGAGTGGGCCTTCCGTAAAGGAGCAGGTCGCTCGGACGGCCGAGGCCCCCACGAAGGAGGTCGAGGTCGTCCCCGGGGATGGAGGTCCCGCCCCCCAGGGGCACCATGTGGGACTCGCCCCCCAGGTGGAACTCTACGAGGAGGCGATTCTCGCCATACGGCGCGGTGTCCGAAAGGGGATCGACCTCAATGCCCTCATCGACCACGTCATGCGCGGGCTGCAGCAGGGCGCCGGCCTCAACCGTGTGGTCTTCGCGCTTCTCGACGGCGAGCGCAGGAATCTGGTGGGTCGTTACCTGGTGGGGGCCGACAGTGACCCCCACTTCTCCCGATTCACCATCGCCCTGAACCCGCCCAACCTCTTCAGCCGCCTCATGGCGAAACCGCAGAGTGTCTGGGTGGGTGACGACAATCGCTCGCGTCTCTGGCCGCTGGTGCCCGTCGACTTCCAGCGCCTCATTCGCACCGACAGCTTCTTCGCCATGTCCCTGTTCGTCGCAGGCAAGCCGGTGGGGCTCTTCTACGCCGACCGCCGTGACCCGGAATTGAAACTCGATCCCGTCGCCTACCAGCGCTTCAAGGCGATGGTCAATCTGGTCTCCCGGACCCTCGGACTCATGAGCCAGAAACAGGCGGTGCCGCTTCGGAGACGGACCAGGTCATAGGGACCCCGCTCCAAGTCCTTTCCAAACCGGAAATGAGCCTTGACAGGCTGTTGAAAAACACCGTTTTACGGCAGCCTGTGCCGCGGTGCATGGATGCACCGCCGTTTTCAATGACTCCAGGTCATTGAAAACGTGAAGAAGCCGGAAATCGCGTTTTCGGCTTCCGGCGTTGAAAGCGGTCAGGACGGCCTTTCTCGACATCCTGTCAAGGGTGGCTGCAAGTGAGCCCGGTAGGGCGGTTGGGATCGGGGCCTTGTCGGGTCTCGATGGTCACGATCATCCTCCGGTGATCCCGGACCCGGACCGCCTTCAGGCTCATTTGTCATTGGAAGAGGCTCTCCATTGCAAAATCCCCCCGTCTGGGGTAAAGTTCCGCCTTCGCGAAACGGGGCGGCCCGCCGCGATCCAGATTCCGGAGAGGTGTCCGAGTGGTCGAAGGAGCACGCCTGGAAAGTGTGTGTACGGTAACCCCGTACCGAGGGTTCGAATCCCTCCCTCTCCGCCACATAAGAAAGGGGGCCCGACCGGGCCCCCTTTCTTATGTGGCGGAGAGGGAGATCAAGATTCGAACCGGGCCTGGCACCAAACCGAATCAAGGTCACTGCGGGTGGAGGTACGCCAGATCCCGTCGAGGGCAACGAAC
>JALTLT010000380.1 GCA_027001815.1 Gammaproteobacteria bacterium
GGGGGGGGGGCGCCGGAGGATCGTCACCGGCGGCGCCAGCGACGCTATTCTTGCAAGGAACGCACCACATCAGCCGCCGAAGGCCTCTCTCATCTTGTCGATACACCAGATGGCGCGGTGGATGGTGAGGTGATGACGCTGCAGATGGGCACGCTGGAGCGCCGCCATCTCCTCCAGGCGATCCTCGTCGCGCAGTGCGGAGTCGAGCAGACGGAGCATCTGGTCCACACCGTCGAACCGGTAGAGATGACGACCCTCGACGAAGTCGTCGGGTATGTAGAGCGGCATCCTCCGGACCATCTGGGGGGCCCGACAGGCCGCATGCTCCCAGAAACGGAAGGTATCCAGACCGGCACCGGGCAGGGTGAGGGTGAGTCGGCACTGCTGCATGGCCCGATAGTACTCCCGGCGTGAGAGACGTCCGGCTGGCTCCCCTCCCTCCCCATCCGGAACCCCCGTCACCGCGTAGAAGCCCTCGGGCACCTCTTCACGCAGCGCCTCGATGAGTCGCGCGCGTTCGGGGCTGGCGTCACTGACGGCACCGGCAAAACCGATCGGGTAGCGCTTGGCCTCGCCGTCCAGGGCATGGATGGTATCGAACACCTCCTGCGGCAACGCCATGGGCAGCGGCACGGCCGCATCCCCGCCATCGGTCTCACGTCTGAAGAGCAGAAAAGGACCGGGGCGCATCGGGATCGGCTGGTCTTCGCCGTCGATGACTCCGACTCCCTTCACCCTCGCCCCCTCCAGCAGCGTGACCACCTCGTTCAGGGAGCGAACGTCACACAGCACGTAGTCGAACCAGCCCCCACGCAACCTGGCCGGTATCTCTTCCCGTCCGATCCCGTCGTCGGCGGGGAACCAGCCGGGATGCAGGAGCTCCTGGGGACAGACACCGAGACCGATCACCCCCTCATAGAGACACGCCTTGCGGGGATACTCCACCACCCCCGTCCCCAGGAGATGCCTCAGCCCGTGGAGCAGCAGATCCGGTACGTAATTGGGATAGGGATGGACGAGAAAGAGGATCCGCACCTCTGCATCACCCGATCCATTCGCCTTCCATTCGATCGGGACATGCGAAGGCGAGATTGAAGACGTGGCCGGGGTCGAGATAGGCACCCTCCTCGAGCGCCCTCAGTCTCCCGTCGGGAAGGATGATCCAGGGCCGGTAGCCGAGACCTGCCAGATTGGCGCGCAACTCCTCCTCGCTGCTGCCCATCCTCCCCAGGGCGAACCGGTTGATTTCCATCACCAGCAAGGGGTAGCCGCAACGCACCAGAGTCTCGAGACCCCCGCGCACGATCGCACTCTCCGCCCCCTCCACGTCCATCTTGACCAGACGCAGGGGCATGAATCCGTTGGCGCCCATCACCTTGTCGAGGGTGGAGAGTTCGACACTGAAACGGGTCGGCGTGGCCCGACTCCTGCGGTTGAAATCGTGATCCCCCACGTCCCACAGGGCATGCCCCCCGTCGTTGTCGAGATTCTCGAACATCTCCGCCTCTCCCGGGCGGTCGGCGAGGGCGAGGTTGAAGGGGTGGACGTGAGCGAAGCCGTTGAGCAGGATGTTCTCCTGGAGGTGGGAAAAGTTGCCGGGATGGGGCTCGAAGGCCATCACCGTCCCCCGGCTTCCCACCAGGAGTGCCGAGAAGAGGGTGAACCAGCCCACGTGAGCACCGATATCGAGAACGCCGTCACCGGGACGGAGTACTCTCTTCAACAGGAGACTGGTCTCGGCCTCGTAGAGTTCTCCGCACTGGAGGCAGGCGAGAATGGAACGCTGGCTGTAGTGGCGCGGATCGAGACGCATCCGCAGGGACTCCCCTCCCAGGGGAGCGAAAGTGGCCACAACGGGAAGTGATGGCGTGGCATCGGCGGGTACTGTGGGCATGGGATACACTCGGCGTCGGATTCCTGGCAGGATATCCGGAAAGTGCACCATTCATGCCACACCGGCCGTGGTCGGGGAGCACGGAGCCTCGACCGCCACCCTCCGCACACCTCTGCCCGAGAGGCAGACTCCTCTTCGACCGAGGCCACCGCCTCCTGGCGGGCTGTTGAAAAACGCCGTTTTTCGGCAGCCTGCCAGCCCGAAAGTTGCGTGAAGCTGCCGGATGGATGTGCGTCTGGCGTGTTCGGGTGTGCCGCCCTGCAGCGCAAGGCGTGCAGACACCGGCAGAGCGTGCCGGGAACAAATCGTTACCCGCTCATATACGGAATATTCCTTTTGTAAACATAAAGTTGAGGAAACCCTGAACAATTCATCCCTGAATTGTCAGAGCAAGGGAGCCGAAAATGCGATTTCCGGGCTAGCCGGTCCCGGCACGGGTATGCCAGCGCCAGGCGGATCTGACCACCTCGTCCACGGAGACGTATCGGGGACTCCAGCCCAGCACCCGGCGGGCCAGGAAGGCATCGGCCACCAGCTCGGGGGGATCCCCCGGGCGTCTGGGACCGATCTTCATGGGTACCTTGCGACCGCTCACCCGCTCCACGGCACGGATGATCTCCAGCACCGAATGACCGTTGCCGGTGCCGAGATTGAGCGCCGTGGTCTCACCTCCCTCCCCCAGGTAGTCGAGCGCCAGCACATGGGCGGCAGCCAGGTCGGTCACATGGATGTAGTCCCGGATGGCACTGCCGTCGGGGGTGGGGTAGTCGTCGCCATACACCTCGATGTGGGATCGCCTGCCCAGTGCCGCGTCGATCACCAGCGGGATGAGATGGGTCTCGGGGTCGTGATCCTCGCCGATCTCGCCCGACTCGTCGGCGCCGGCCGCGTTGAAATAGCGCAGCGACACGGATCGCAGGCCATGGGCGTGGTCGAAGTCACGCAACATCCGCTCGATCATGAGCTTGGAGGCCCCGTAGGGGTTGATGGGCTTCTGGGGTTCACTCTCGGTGATCGGCACCACCTCGGGCATGCCATAGGTCGCACAGGTACTGGAAAAGATGAAACGGTCGATCCCCCGATCCCGGCACGCCTCAAGCAGGGTGAGGCTACCCGCCACGTTGTTGCGATAGTACTTGCCGGGATTCTCCACCGACTCACCCACGTACGCATACGCGGCGAAGTGCATGACCGCCACCGGCCGATATCGCTCCATCACCTCGTCCAGTCGGGCGCGGTCCTCCAGTTCCCCACGCTCGAGCGGTCCCCAGCGGACCGCCTCCTCGTGGCCATAGACGAGATTGTCGAAAGCAACCGGTCGCCAGCCTCCTTCGGCAAGGGCCTTGCACGCATGACTGCCGATGTACCCTGCCCCTCCCGTGACCAGAACCGCTCCCTTTTCACTCATCCCCTCACCCCATCTGTTTCAGCAGATTCTCGAAATAGGCGATGGTCTGGACCAGCCCCTCCTCCAGCTTGACTTGCGGCTCCCATCCCAGCTTCTCCCGCGCCAGGGAGATGTCCGGCTGTCGCTGGCGGGGATCGTCCTGGGGCAAGGGCTTGGTGACGATCTCCGATGTCGAACCGGTCATCTCCACCACCTTCTCCGCCAGTTCGCGAATGGTGAACTCCCCCGGATTGCCGAGATTGACAGGGCCGGTAAAGTCCGCGGGAGTCTCCATCAGCCGGAGGAAACCCTCTACCATGTCGTCCACGTAACAGAAGGAGCGGGTCTGACTTCCGTCACCATAGATGGTGATCGGCTCCCCCCGCAACGCCTGAACAATGAAATTGGAGACCACCCGCCCGTCGTTGGGATGCATGCGGGGGCCATAGGTGTTGAAGATCCGGGCCACCTTGATCTCGAGGCTGTGCTGGCGCCAGTAGTCGAAAAAGAGCGCCTCCGCACACCGCTTGCCCTCGTCGTAGCAGGAACGGATGCCGATCGGGTTGACGTTCCCCCAGTAGCTCTCCGGCTGGGGGTGCATCTCGGGGTCTCCGTAGACCTCACTGGTGGAAGCCTGCATGATGCGCGCCCCCACGCGCTTGGCGAGCCCCAGCATGTTGATGGCTCCATGGACCGACGTCTTGGTGGTCTGGACCGGATCGTACTGGTAGTGGATCGGGGAGGCGGGGCAGGCGAGGTTGAAGATCTCGTCTACTTCGATATAGAGAGGGAAGGTGACATCGTGCCGTATCACCTCGAAATGGGGATTGTCCAGCAGGTGGATGATGTTGTCCTTGGTGCCCGTATAGAAGTTATCGAGACAGAGGACGTCGTGCCCTTCCCCCAGGAGACGCTCGCAGAGATGTGAACCGAGAAAACCGGCTCCACCGGTCACCAGCACCTGTTTTCTGACAATTCCTTTCATGATGGCTTCTAGTTCCTTTCTCCATTTTTGGCAGTCGTTCCGACCGCCCCCGAGGCAGCGGGACGCGGTTGGCCGGAAGGACGGGCCGGAATCGTGTATGGGCGGGTGTGGACGGATACCATCGACCCGGCAACGATGCATATGGCGTTCGGCCGTGGTGTGCCCGCTCACGGGGGTTTCGGAACACCTCGCCCACCATTCCACCACGAGTTCCGATCACGCCGCCACGGGCAGTCACACAGCGGCCTGCGCCATCGAAACCCGTCGACAGGTGCTCCACGGAAGCGCCGGCCCGGCATCGGGCGCTTGCCAGGGGCGCCGACCCCTGCCTGCGCGCCGCGCCCTGATCCGACCCACCCCCGGAGCCCTGAACACAACATGCATCGTTGCCGGGTCGATAAAGAACGGCCGACGGTGGCGGCACTCTACCCGGAAACAGTGCCGCGGGGCCAAGGGAATATTACCAGAACCGACGTCAGGGGACATCGGCCGTGGGGAATACCCTTCACCTCTCGGAGGGGCAGGGGTTCAAGCGGCGACACGCGCCTGGAGGGCATCGAGCAACTCGACGATCCGTTCCGAGAGCGGCTGTACCCGCGCGTACGCCTCCTCGGCCTCGGTGATCCTCCCCGCCTCCTTGAGTTCCACCACGCGGGAGATCAACTGATGCATCTCGGCATGTGGTTCTTCCAGTTCGTGCATTTCTGCCAGCTCCCCAAAACGCTCCAGCGCCCCACCGTAGTACCACTTGCCCAGCACGCAGTCGCGATGGGAGATCACCTGATCACGGGTCAGCCCCCCCTTGCCGTCCAGGAATGCGCGCAGCCGTCCCCGCCACGCGAGATGGGCCGCCTTGGCCTGCTCCAGATCGAGAGCATCGTCTTCGACGCTGAACCGGGTCGCCAGGTCACGCAACACCTCGACCCGCTCACCGATCTCGCCGATGCTCGCCACCATCTTCCGGGTCGCACCATCGGTCTCTTCGGCCAGCACAGCCACACGAACCACGTTGCGGTTGATCTCTTCGGTGACCTGACTCTGTTCGTCGGCCGCAGCGGCGATCTGGTGATTCTCCTCGGTGATGGTATTGACCGCCTCGACCACCTGCTGAAGCGCCCTCTTTGCTTCGTCTGCCTGGCGGGTACCCACCACTGCCTGCTCCTTGCCCGCTTCCATGGCGGCGACTGCCTCCAGGGCCCCCCTCCGCAACCGCCCGATCATCTCATCGATCTCCTGGGTGGATGCCTGGGTACGCGAAGCGAGGGTCCGGACCTCGTCCGCCACCACGGCAAAGCCCCGACCGTGCTCACCGGCGCGCGCCGCCTCGATGGCCGCATTGAGCGCCAGTAGATTGGTCTGTTCGGCGATACTGTTGATCACCTCCAGCACCTTCCCGATCTCCTGGCTGTCACGCTCGAGTCGTCCGATCACCTCGGCGGCAAGCTCCACCTGCCGGGAGAGTGCCGCAATGGCGTCATTGGCACGACCCACCACTTCATGGCCCTTCCGGGCGGCATCATCGGCCTGCACCGCCGCATCGGCAGCCCCACGGGTGTTGTTCGCCACTTCCTGGACGGAGGCGGTCATCTCGTTCATGGCAGTGGCGACCTGATCCACCTCCCGTCTCTGCCCCTCCATGTTCGAAGCGGTCTGTTCCGCCAGGGAGACGGCCTGTACCGTCTGGGTGCCTACGCTGGCCGCCGCCCGGATGGTCCGGGCGATCACTTCCGACGTGTGGACCATGAAACGGTTGTAGGCCTGACTGAGGTCGGCGAATTCACGCCAGCCGCCTTCTTCCAGTCGCGAGGAGAGATCCCGCTTCTCGTTCGCCCCGACGAGCACGTCCCGCACCCTCTCGATGCTCCGAATCGCCTGACGGCTGCCGAGGAACAGCAGCAGGTTGATCAACAGGACCAGGAACAGCAGGGCCTGGGCAAGGCGCACCTGTGAGGCCGCTTCACCCCGAGCCTCCCCTTCCAGGTGGCCAATCAGCGCCTCCACCCTGCCAACCAGACCGCCGGCGAGCCGGTCGACCTGCTGCATCGCCGCCTGGTCCGGCCTGGCGAGGAAAGAGAGCACTGCGCTCTTGTACTCCCCCCACTGCCGCTCGATGTCGTCCAACAGGCCGACGACCTCCGGCTCCGCCGTCGACGCCCCCTCGCCCACCCGAAGGGCCGCGAGGAGATCTTCGAAATGCTCCATTCGATCGGTCACGCGGTCTCTGGTCTCGATACCCCGGACGACCAGAAAGGCGTCGTCGAGCACCCTCTGGCTCACCATCCCCAGCCTCGCCGCCGCACCGAGGGTGGCGGGATCCTGCTTCCCCGAGAACTCGATCATGGCCATAACCGCCACCACAATTCCCGCAATGACAACATGGGAAAAGTGGGTCACCTGTCGCAACGACAGACGACCCGTGATCTGATTCTGATGACTCATCGCTGTGATCCCCTGAAATAGGACAGGCCTTTGATTCTTGTTGGTTATTCGACGTTCTTCGACTACTCGCCCCGACCACCCCGGAAATCGACACCCGGCAAGTGAGTGGGGGCACTCCTCCCCGGATCCCGTCATGGTGGCCGGGACTCCACCGCACTATCGGCAGCCTTGCCACCGGGCTTGAGTCCACCTGGTCATGCCGCCCCTGCTTTCTGCCCGGCCGGCACGCTCGACCCCCTCTCCCGGAAAAGTTGCTCGACCATCCCTGGAGCAGGGACGGCGGACAGGAGATTTGCCGTGGCCTTGATCATCATCAACGACGGGAGTGATAATCGCCGTCATATTTCCGGGTCGGAGTGGAGCGGCCACCGCGGGGACCGCTCGTCAACGAGGGGAGGAAACGACATCGATGTGCCTGGTGACGATGAACAACGAGGAAGAGATCCCGTCCTTCCGCGTCCCGTCGCCCGCTCCTTCCCGTCGACGTCCTCCAGTCGCTGACCTCCCCTATCTTCCCGTTGTTTCTCCGCAGCCGACATCCCTGGAGGAGCGGGAGAGGCGCGCGCGCATTCATCTCACGTCCGGTTCCCCCACCCGCAAATTCTGCTCGACGAGCCGCCGGCAATGAAGCTGCAGACCCGTTTCACCCTGATTCTGGTCTGTCTGCTTCTGGCCCTGATGGCCTCCCTCGCCCTGCTCGACTACCAAAGGCTGCGCAAGACCGTCTACCGGCAAACCCTCGACAAGGCAAGGGACATTCGCAGCCTCATCATGGCCACGCGACGCGTCTACCACCACCAGTTTCTGGACAGCGGCCTTCCCCTGAACGAAAAGACCGTCGGCTTCCTTCCGGCCTATTCGCTGAGCCGCATCGCCCGCGACTTCCAGAACTGGTCCGAGAGCGGCATGACCTTCAACACCGTCTCCGATCGTCCTCGCAATCCCAACAACGCCGCAGACAGGGTGGAACTCGAGGCGATGGAGTTCTTCCGCTCACATCCGGAGGAGAAGGAGCGGATGGTGTTGATCGAGAGCGGGCCGGGAGGCGCTTTCTACCATTACAGCCAACCCATCTGGATCGAGAAGTATTGCCTCGAGTGTCACGGTCCCCGCGCTGAGGCCCCTCCCTCGATCCAGGCACGTTACGAAACGGCCTATGACTACAAGGAAGGAGACCTGCGGGGCCTGCTGAGCATCAAACTGCCGGCGACCCAACTCAGTACGACAGTGTGGCAACACTGGCGCAGCGACATGATTCTCTTCGCCCCTGCCCTGGCACTTGCATGGCTTGCCATCGGCTGGGGATTCCGGCAACTGTTCCTGAAAAGGTTCCAGGCCCTGGGGAGCGCAGCCCAGCAGCTCGCCGACGGCGATACGACCGCACGTGCCGCCCTTCGCGGCAACGATGAACTGGCCTCCCTTGGCAAGATCTTCGATCGCATGGCCCTGCATGTGGAAGAGCGCGAGACGGAACTTCGCAAGGCGGGACGGCTCTACCAAACCCTCAGCCGTACCAATCAGCTCATCTTGCGCCTCGAGAACCCTGAGCAGCTCTACACCCAGGCGTGCCGGATCATGGCCGACTACGGCGGATTCCAGCTCGCCTGCGTGGCCCTCGTCGAAGAAGGAAAGGCGGCCTCCCTATCCATCGTCGCCGCCGAGGGACCAGCCCACCGCTATCTCGAGGAACTCGTCGGTTCGGACTGTGCGGGACTGCAGGACGCCACGGAAACCCTGGCCAGTGGCCGGCCTCGTGTCTGTCACGACCTCCTGACGGCCTCCGAGGGATGCGGATGCAGCCAGATGGCACGACGATACGACCTCCGTTCCAGCGCCAGCATTCCTCTTCTGCTGGAGGATCGGATACTGGGAACCCTGCTGCTCTACTCGGACGAAACCGATGCATTCTCTCCGGAAATGGTCTCTCTACTGAACGAGATCGCTCACGACATCGCCTTCGCCCATCGCAACTTCGAACGGGAACAGCGCCTGCGGCTGTTCCATGCGCGGGTGGAGTACCTGACCCACTTCGACCCCCTCACCGGCCTACCCAACCGGGAGCACCTCGCTTCACAACTGGAGCAGTCACTGGCCCGTAGCGCGCGACATGGCCACTGGGGAGGCCTCCTGCACATCGATCTCGATCATTTCAAGCGGGTCAACGACTCCTACGGAAACAGCGCTGGTGACACCCTGCTGATTCAGGTGAGCCAGTTTCTCGAACAGAACACCCGTGACGAGGACAGTGTCGCGCGTATCGGCAGTGACGAATTCCTGATTCTTCTCGAAGAACTCGCTGACCGCCAACTGGCAGCTACCGACCGGGCCATGGAGATCGCCGAGAAACTCCGCGAGGGCATCGACAGGGTCTATCGAATAGGTGAAAAGGAGATCCATCTCCGGGCCAGCATCGGCATAGCGCTCTTCCCCCTGGGCGAGGCGGGTGCCGAAGAGGTCCTGCAGCAGGCAGGCGCTGCCGTTCACCAGGCGAAAGCCGAGGGACGCAACTGCGCCCGATTCTTCTCCGCCGAGTTGCAGACCACGGCCCTGGAAAGACTCGCCCTGGAGCGGGAACTCCACAGGGCGCTCGAACAACGGCAGTTCACTCTCTTTTATCAACCCCAGACCGACGATAGAGGCAGGCTGGTCGGCGCCGAAGCGCTGATCCGATGGAATCATCCCGAAAAGGGGCTCGTCCTGCCAGGCTGGTTCATTCCCCTCCTGGAGGAGAGCGGTCTCATCCGCCAGACAGGCCGATGGGTGATCGAAGCAGCCTCTCGCCAGGCCAAGACCTGGCAGGAAGCCGGACTCTGGCCAGAAGGCTTCCACATTTCGATCAACGTGAGCGCCGCCCAGCTCGACCATGCCGAGTGTCTCGAAACACTGGAGAGAATCGTCAACGAGGCCGAACTCGAACCCGACTCTCTCGAACTGGAGATCACCGAGAGTGCACTGCTCAATGACGAACTCGAGACCGCATCCAAGATCCGACACATCCAGAGACTGGGATTCAACCTGAGCATAGACGACTTCGGTACCGGCTATTCCTCTCTCGCGCGCCTGGCCCGCCTGCCGGTCAGCACAATCAAGATCGACCGAACCTTCATCCGGGAGATGCTGGAGGATCCGCGCTCTGCTGCCCTGGTGGAGAGTATTCTCGACATTGCACATCGATTCCGGCTCGATATCATCGCTGAGGGAGTCGAAACCCGGGAACAGCTCGCTTTCCTCTCCGACCGTTCCTGCCCGTACTACCAGGGTTACCTGTTCGGCAAGCCGATGCCCGCAGACAAGTTTGAACGGGACTGGCTAGGTCCGGAATCACGGAAACAACGTGATGAGGGATCGGCATAGGACAACGGCGGACGTTTGCGAAATTCAGGTTCCGCCAAGGCCCGACGAAACCGGGACCGGGACCGTAATCTCCTGAACACCATCGGCCATGCTGACTGGCCTGCTCGTGTCGAAGCGCTCGATGGAGAGGAACCAGGCCGGCTCTCCCCGGGCACTGCCCATTTTCCGTTCGGCGCACGCCTTGCTCCAGACAATCCCCCGGGTTCTTCGATCCATACACGGCGACCATCGATCCGTCCGCAAGCCGGTGACTACCGGACGGCGGTAGAGATCAGATTGCTCACCCGCCCCGGCTGCACCGCCTGCAGCCGGACCTTGGCCCCACCCGCCGATGCGGGAATGTTCACGGCTGCCGAAGCGGATCCCGTGGCATCGGTCTTGACCGGTCCCGCAGCGATCTTCGGATTGCCGAGGTCCACCGTAACGCCCAGCGCCGGATCAACAGCCCTTTACCCTGTATGGTTCGTCACGCAAATGTATGCATGGTCACTGCTGTCCCATTGCATATTTCGGCCCATCGTGACCATGCATTTCGGTCGAACGTGACCGGCCATTTCGGAGCAATGTGACCGGGGATTTCGTTTTATCGTGACCGATTTCGGAGGTGTGCCCGAAATGAGCGGTCACGATGCCGAAAACCCCGGTCACGATCCCCGTAATCTCACCCAACTCACTGGAATTCTTTCACTTTATCCGGCACAACTGTCGCCTTTTGCCTGAAGGAGACGGGGAATGCCGACAGCGAGGATTCCAATGAAGCAAATCATCGAAATACTGCGCCTCACTGCTGTCCCATAAACGGAGCATGAAAAAGGCCTGAAAACCGACTTGTTTTGATACAATGAAATCACGACAAGACATTGAAAAACAAGAAGGAGATCAGGCCTTGGCTCATCATAATACCGTGTT
>JALTLT010000381.1 GCA_027001815.1 Gammaproteobacteria bacterium
CATCCACCACATCCTCGCGCAACATCAGGTGGCGGACATTGGCATGGGGGATGATCACCCCCTGTCCCTCCAGGCCGCGCGTGCGACAGACATCGAAGAACCCCTCGATCTTCTCGTTGACCCCGCCAATCGCCTGCACCTCGCCGTACTGGTTGATGGAACCGGTCACCGCCAGCGATTGCCTCACCGGCGCCTGTGCCAGCGCCGAGAGCAGGGCGGTGAGCTCCGCCACCGAGGCGCTGTCCCCCTCCACCGGGCCGTAGGACTGCTCGAAGACCAGGCTCGCGGAGAGAGAGAGAGGGCGATCCGGCACGTAGCGGGCGGCGAGGAAACGGGAGAGGATCAGCACCGCCTTGGAGTGGATGGGACCCCCGAGTTCCACCTCCCTTTCGATGTCCACCACCTCACCCTCTCCCATGCGCACGGTGGCGGAGATACGGCTCGGGCGGCCGAATGCGAAATCGCCCAGGTCGATGACCGAGAGCCCGTTCACCTGGCCGATCCGCTCACCCGCCACATCGACCAGGATCGTGCCCCGACGGATCTCCTCGAGCACGTGCTCCCGGATCCGGTCCACGCGAAAGATGCGCGCCGCCAACGCCGCCCGCACCTCCTCGGCACCCACCCGATCGAGCCCCTTCGCGGCCGCCCGATGATCCGCCTCCACCATGACGTCGAACAACACCCGGGTGCGGGTGGAGATGCGCTCCGCATCCTCGGCCATGCGTGCCGCGTGATCCAGCAGCGCCGCCATCGCCTCGCTCCGGAAGGATCGCAACCCCTCGCGGCGCGCCCGCGAGGCGAGCAGTCGAGCGTAGTCGCGCACGTTCTCCTCGCTGCGTTCCACCACCCCGGATATGTCCGCGAGCACCTTGAAGAGCGCTCCGAAATCCGGGTCGTACTCCTGCAGCAGGTACCAGGCGAAGCGGTCTCCGAACAGCACCACCTTCACATCCAGCGGAATCGGCTCCGGCTCCAGCGAGACCGTACTGATCAACCCCAGCGCCTGCCCGGCCGACTCGATGCGGATGGAACGGGCGAACAGCGCCCGCTTCAGGCTCTCCCAGGCAAAGGGGGTGGCGAGTATCTTGTAGACGTCGAGCAGCAGGTAGCCCCCATTGGCGCGATGCAGGGCACCGGGGCGGATGAGGGTGAAATCGGTGACCAGGGCCCCCTGCCGGGCCAGATACTCCACCCGTCCCACCAGGTTTGCGTGGACGGGGTTGTCTTCGTAGACCACCGGCACTCCCTCGCTGTCGCGGTGATCCACCATCAGGTTGACGCCGTAGCGGTGGCGGAACATCTCCAGCGCCTCGGCATCCGAGATGCCATCCTGCTGCTGAAGGAAGCGGTTGGCGTGCTCCACCATGTCCCGACCCACGCGGGCGATGTGTCGCGCCACCTCCGGCAGATCGCCGTAACGGGCGCGCACCTCCTCGACCAGGTGATTCACCGCATAGCCGGCCACTTCCCGGTCCAGTTCGCGCATGCGGCCATGCATCTCCCGATGCCAGGCGGGCATCTGGTGGACCACCTTCTGCATCTTCTCCTGCAGCCGCTCGATCTCCCCCTCGATGCGACTGCGCTCCTCTTCGGGCAGTTTGGCGTACTCGTCGGGCGGCATCACCTCCCCCTCCTTGAGAGGGGCAAAGGCGAAGCCGTCGGGAGTACGCAGCAGGGCGATCCCCAGCGTCTCCGCCTCCTCGCGGATCGCCTCGAACGCCTTCTCCGGCCGCTGCTGGAACTCCAGCTCGATCTCGTGGACCCGCCGCCGGTACTCCTCGCTGTCGAAGGCGGCCGGCAGGGCCGCCCGCACGTCCTCGATGAGGCGATCCATCTCCTCCCGCAGGGCGAACCCCCGCCCCGCCGGCAGCCTCAGGGCGCGGGGGCGGTTCTCGT
Source organism: Gammaproteobacteria bacterium (assembly GCA_027001815.1). Classification (GTDB taxonomy): domain Bacteria; phylum Pseudomonadota; class Gammaproteobacteria; order JALTLT01; family JALTLT01; genus JALTLT01. Next base: position 1,900 of record JALTLT010000381.1, read on the forward strand.
CGTCGAAGTTGTGGACATGGACCCAGTCGTCGGGAGGGGGAGAGAGGGCGGCGATCCGTTCGAGGTGGCGTCGCACCATCGTATGCTTGCCCATCCCCGGCTCGCCCTGCACGTAGAGGTTGAAGCCGGGCCGGCGCAGGCCGATGCCGAGTTCGAGCGCCTCCTCCAGCCGGGGCTGGCCCGGCAGACGCTCGAGATCGGGAAGCTCGTCGGTCGTCTCGAAATCGAACCAGCGGGGATCGCTGGAACGCCGCAGGGTATCGGGATCGAGTTCCAGAGGGTGTTCCACACATCTGCTCCCTTTCGCCACCTTCCCTTGATCTTGGGTCACCGGCACGGTCTGTCAACCCCACCGACGGATGCAGGACCCTACCGGTTGCGGTATCCTACTCCGCGGATATGGCTCCAGAGCGGCATCCCCTCAGGCATCCGCCGTACAGGGGGCAGGTGCCTTCGGCAGGGTCCCCCGCCTCCCGGGACGAAGCAGCATCGGGGAGAGGTGGCCGAGTGGTCGAAAGCGGCGGCCTCGAAAACCATCGACCGGAAACGGGCCGTGGGTTCGAGCCGAGCCCCGCGCAGCGGGGCGAGACCACGCGCAGGCCGCTTGCGGCCGAGCGGCCCCCTCGAGGGGTGAGGCGCAAGGCGCCGAACAATCCCACCCTCTCGCGCCGCGCAGGGGCTCGATGCCCCGAAGCGGCGCCGGAGAGGGGCACCACAGACCCGGATGGAAGCATCGAGGAGAGGTGGCTGAGTGGTCGAAAGCGGCGGTCTTGAAAACCGTTGACCGGAAACGGTCCGTGGGTTCGAGCCAAGCCCCGCGCAGCGGGGCGAGACGACGCGCAGGCCGCTTGCGGCCGAGCGGCCCCCTCGAGGGGTGAGGCGCAAGGCGCCGAACAATCCCACCCTCTCGCGCCGCGCAGGGGCTCGATGCCCCGAAGCGGCGCCGGAGAGGGGCACCACAG
>JALTLT010000382.1 GCA_027001815.1 Gammaproteobacteria bacterium
TGGCCCAGCAGGGTGCCGTCGGGCTCGGTGTAGCTCCACGACTCCATCTTCTGCCGCTCGTGGTAGGCGCGCACCCGCGCGGCGGCCGTCTCCAGGCCTCGACGCAGCGCCGGCTCGAGACCCTCGGTCGCCCCGGCCAGCCGCTCGGCGGGGATCTCCAGCTCGGCGGGATCGGCCACCTGGAGGCGGTCGAAGCGGCGGGTGTACTCCAGCAGCGCCTGGTCGCCGCGCCCGCGCACCTCGCGCAGGATCTCCTTCACCGCGTCGTTGACCGCCTCGTCGGAGACGCTCTCCCACGCCAGCAGGTCGTCGAGACGCTGGCCGAAGTCGGCCTGGCCGAAATCGAGTCGCCGGATCTTCATGACGATTGCTCCTCTGGGCGGGGCCCCTCCACCGCCTCGGCGATCTGGCGGATGAAGGCCTTGATGCGCCGGTGCTCCATCTTCATGGCCGCCTTGTTGACCACCAGCCGGGAGCTGATGTCGGCGATGTGCTCAAGCGGCTCGAGGCCGTTGGCACGGAGGGTGTTGCCGGTGTCCACCACGTCCACGATGCGGTCGGCCAGCCCCACCAGCGGCGCCAGCTCCATGGAGCCGTAGAGCTTGATCACTTCCACCTGCTCACCGCGGGCGGCGTAGTAGCGGCGGGTGGTGTTGACATACTTGGTGGCGATGCGCAGCCGCCGGCGCGGTGGCGGCGCAGCCACCGGCCCGGCCACCATCAGGCGGCAGCGGGCGATGCCCAGATCGAGGGGCTCGTAGAGACCGTCACCGCCATACTCCATGAGCACGTCCTTGCCGGCCACCCCCACCTGGGCGGCGCCGTACTGCACGTAGGTGGGGACGTCGGTGGCGCGGATGATCACCAGCTTCACGTCGGGCCGGTTGGTGTCGAGGATCAGCTTGCGGGAACGCTCCGGGTCGTCCGCCGGAACGATGCCGGCGTGGGCCAGCAGCGGCAGGGTCTCCTTGAAGATGCGTCCCTTGGAGAGGGCGATGGTCAGTATGCCGGTCATGGAAATGTGGTTACCTCGACAAGCTCAATCGGGCATGCGGCGGATGCGGGCACCCAGTTGCTGCAGCTTCTCCTCGATGCACTCGTAGCCGCGGTCGATGTGGTAGATGCGGTCCACCACCGTGTCGCCCTCGGCCACCAGGCCGGCCAGCACCAGGCTGGCGGAGGCGCGCAGATCGGTGGCCATCACCGGTGCGCCGGTGAGCCGCTCCACCCCCTTGCTGATGGCGGTGTTGCCCTCGAGGCGGATGTCGGCACCCATGCGCTGCAGCTCCTGGACATGCATGAAACGGTTCTCGAAGACCGTCTCGGTGATGGTGGCCACCCCGTCGGCGACACAGTTGAGGGCGGTGAACTGGGCCTGCATGTCTGTGGGAAAGGCGGGATAGGGAGCGGTGTGGATGTCCACCGCCCGGGGGCGCCGCCCCTCCATGTCCAGCTCGATCCAGTCTTCCCCGGCGGTGATCACCGCGCCCGCCTCGGAGAGCTTGCGCAGCACCGCATCCAGCAGGCCGGGACGGGTGTTCTTGACCCGGATCCGCCCGCGACTGATGGCCGCCGCCACCAGGTAGGTACCGGTCTCGATCCGATCGGGCAGCACCCCGTACTCGGTGCCGCTGAGGCGCTCCACACCCTCGATGACGATGGTGTCGGTCCCCGCTCCCTCGATGCGCGCACCCATCTGGATGAGGCAGTTGGCCAGGTCGACCACCTCCGGTTCGCGGGCGGCGTTCTCGATGACCGTGGTCCCCTCCGCCAGCACCGCTGCCATCATGAGGTTCTCGGTGCCGGTGACGGTGACCATGTCCATCACCAGGGAGGTGCCCCGCAAACGGTCGGCCCGGGCACGGATGTACCCCCTCTCGACACGGATCTCCGCGCCCAGCTTCTCCAGCGCCTGGATGTGGAGATTGACCGGCCGCGAGCCGATGGCGCAGCCGCCCGGCAGGGAGACATCGGCCCGCCCGTAGCGGGAGAGCAGCGGCCCGAGCACCAGGATCGAGGCCCGCATGGTCTTCACCAGTTCGTAGGGGGCGTAGAAGCTGTGGATGGTGCGGGGGTCGACATCGATGTTGAGGGTCTCGTCGACGGTCAGGGTCACCCCCATCTGTCCCAGCAGCTCCATGGTGGTGGTGACATCGTGCAGGTGGGGCACGTTCTTCACCGTCACCACGTCGTCCGCCAGCAGGGTCGCGGCGAGAATCGGCAGGGTGGCGTTCTTGGAGCCGGAGATCCACACCTCCCCCTCCAGCGGCGCCCCTCCGGTGATGATCAGCTTGTCCATCAACCGGCCGCCTGCCCGGCCCACTCCTCGGGGGTGACGGTCTTCAGCGCCAGGGCGTGGATGACACCGGTCTGCATGCGGTCACCGAGGGTACGGTAGACGAGCTGGTGCTGCTGCACCACGCTCTTGCCGGCGAACTCCGGCGAGATCACCACCGCCTCGAAGTGGGCGCCATCGTCTCCCTTGACGATCGCCTCGGCACCCGGCAGCCCCTCCTCGATGAGCCGCTTGATCTCTTCTTTGTCGATCATGTGCAATTGCCTCTGTCGTGATCGCCGGCGACCCGGATCAGCCCCGCAGGCGGTAGCCGGTGGCCAGCATGCGGATGCAGACCGCCGACACCAGGGCCAGGAAGAGCCCCGACACCCCCAGGCTGAACCAGGGAGAGATGTCGGAGACACCCAGGAAGCCGTATCTAAAACCGTCAATCATATAGAAAAACGGGTTGAAACGGGAGACCTCCCGCCACACCGGTGGCAGCGACTCGATGGAGTAGAAGACGCCGCTGAGGAAGGAGAGGGGGAGGATGATGAAGTTCTGGAAGGCGGCGAGCTGGTCGAACTTCTCCGCCCAGATGCCGGCGACCACCCCCATCGCCCCTAGCACGGCGCTGCCCGCCACGCCGAACAGCAGCACCCAGCCGGGATGGGCCAGCGGCAGGTCGACGAACCAGAGGGCGGTGAGCCACACCCCCAGACCCACCACCAGGCCACGGGTGACCGCGGCGGCCACGAAGGCGACGAAGAACTCCAGCGGCGAGATGGGCGAGAGGAGCAGAAAGACGATATTGCCCACCATCTTCGACTGGATGAGGCTCGAGGAGCTGTTGGCGAACGCGTTCTGGATGACGCTCATCATCACCAGGCCGGGAATCAGGAAGACGATGTAGGAGATTCCGGCGTACACCTCCACGTGGTCCTCCAGCACCTGGGCGAAGACCAGCAGGTAGAGGAGCGCGGTGATCACCGGGGTGAGCACCGTCTGCACCGTCACCTTGAGAAAGCGCAGCACCTCCTTCCAGTAGAGGGTGGAGAGACCGACCGGGTTCATGATGCCGCCTCTCCCTCGCCGGTGATCTCGAGAAAGATCTCCTCCAGCCCGGGCTCGCGGGTGCTCAGGTCCACCACGTGCAGGCCGGCGGCGCGGAACCGGTCGAGGATCTCGCCCACCTGGTCCTCCACCTTGTGCATGCGCAGCACCACGCAGCGCTCCCCCTTCTCCACCACGATCCGCTGCAGCGCCTCCGGCAGCTCGCCTACCGGCTGGCTGAATTGGAGGCGGATGAAGCGCCAGGGGTGGCGGTCGAGCAGCGCCTCCTTGCACTCCAGGGCCTGCAGCCGACCGTGGTTGAGGATGGCGATCCGGTCGCAGAGCGCCTCCGCCTCCTCCAGATAGTGGGTGGTGAGGACGATGGTGTGTCCCTCCGCGTGGAGCTTGCGGGTGAAGTGCCAGAGCGCCTTGCGCAGCTCCACGTCGACCCCGGCGGTGGGTTCGTCCAGCACCACCACCCGCGGCCGGTGGACCAGCGCCTGGGCGATCAGCACCCGCCGCTTCATGCCGCCGGAGAGGTCGTGCAGATTGGCGTCCGCCTTGTCGGCCAGGTCGAGGGTCTCGATCAGCTCCTCGATCCAGGATCGGTTGGCGCGGCCGAGGCCGAAATAGCCCGACTGCAGACGCAGCATCTCGCGCACCGTGAAGAAGGGGTCGTAGACCAGCTCCTGGGGCACCACTCCCAGCAGCCGCCGGGAACGGCGGTACGCCTTCACCACGTCGTGGCCGAGGATCGCCGCCCGCCCGCGGGTGGCGCGCACCAGCCCCGAGAGGATGCCGATGAGGGTCGACTTGCCGGCGCCATTGGGGCCGAGCAGGCCGAAGAACTCCCCCTCCTCGATGTCGAAGGAGACCCCGTCCAGGGCGTGGAGAGAACCGTAGTGCTTGTGGACGTCGCGGATGGAGATGGCGCTGGTCACGACGACCGCTCCGGGGGCGGATCGAGGGGCAGCAGACCCTCCAGCCGGCTCACCCGCATGATCGAGAGCATCTGCTCGGGGGTGTTGCGCAGCCGCAGGCGGACGCCGGCCGCCTTCGCCCGCCGCGCCAGCTCCACCAGCAGCGCCACACCGGCGCTGTCGGCGCGGATCACGCCGGAGAGGTCGACCGCCAGCTCCTCCCCCTCCATGGGGGGCAGGCCGTTGCGCACCAGCTCCGCCACCGAGTCGAAGCTGAGCTCGCCGGCGATGGCCAGACCGTCGTCACGGTGTTCGACGCGCGGTGCCGTTCCCCTCCTCACGACCCCTCCGCCGCCTTGCTGTAGAGGAAGTGGCCGATCAGATTCTCCAGCACCAGCGCCGACTGGGTCTGCACGATCTCGCCGCCGTCGCCGAGGAAGCTCTCCGAGCCCCCCGGCTCCAGGCCGATGAACTGCTCACCCAGCAGGCCGGCGGTGTAGATGCTGGCCGAGGTGTCCTCCGGCAGACGGTCGTAACGACGGTCCACCACCAGGGTGACGATCGCCTCGTAGTTCTGCATGTCGTAGTCGATGGCGGTCACGTGGCCGACCCGCACCCCGCCGATCCGCACCGGCGAACGCACCTTGAGCCCCCCGACGTTCTCGAAGCGGGCGGTGAGGGTGTAACCGCCCCGCTCGCCCAGGGCGCTCAGGTTGCTCACCTTCATGGCCAGCATGAAGAGGGCAGCGAGCCCGGCAGCGACGAAGATGCCCACGGACACTTCGATGGTTCTCTCTCTGTTCATCCCGTTCAGTCTCCGAACATGAGTGCGGTGAGCACGAAATCGAGGCCCAGCACGGCGAAGGCGCTGTGGACCACGGTACGGGTGGTGGCTCGGCTCACCCCTTCGGTGGTGGGGACCGCATCGTACCCCTCGAAGACAGCGATCCAGGAGCAGACCCAGCCGAACACCACGCTCTTGATCACGCCGTTGATCACATCCTCCTGGAGATCCACCTTGGACTGCATCTGGGACCAGAAGGCGCCATCGTCCACCCCCAGCAGGCCGACGCCCACGAAGTAGCTGCCGAGGATACCCACCGCGCTGAAGATGGCCGCCAGCAGCGGCAGGGAGAGGAAGCCGGCCAGGAACCGGGGCGCCACCACCCGCTTGAGGGGGTCGACCGCCATCATCTCCATCACCGAAAGCTGGTCGGTGGCCTTCATCAGACCGATCTCGGCGGTGAGTGCCGAACCGGCCCGCCCGGCGAACAGCAGGGCGGTGAGCACCGGCCCCAGCTCCCGTACCAGGGAGAGGGCCACCACCGGCCCCAGCGACTCCTCGGTACCGAAATCCACCAGAGTGTTGTACATCTGCAGCCCCAGCACCATCCCCACCGAGAGGCCCGAGAGGACGATGATGGCCATGGAGAGCACGCCCACCGAGTGGAGTTCCCGCACCAGCAGCCGCGGAAGGGGCAGGAGCGAGGGCAGCCCCGCCGCCACCCGCCCCATGAAGAGGGCCGAGCGGCCGAGACGGACGAAGAAGCAGAGGCCGGAGTGGCCCAGGGACTGCAGCCAACCGCCGATCACGACGCCTCTCCAAACAGATCGGCCACGTAGTCGGGGGCCGGATAGTGGAAGGGGACCGGCCCGTCGGGGCGACCGTGGAGGAACTGCTGCACCCACTCCGAGGCGGATTCGGCCAGGGCCCGCGGCGAACCGTGATCCACCACCTTGCCGTCGGAGATCATGTAGATGCGGTCGGAGATGGCAGAGACCTCCTGCACGTCGTGGGAGACGATGATGCTGGTCAGTCCCAGGGTATCGTTGAGACGGCGGATCAACTGCATGATCACGCCGACGGTGATGGGATCCTGGCCGACGAAGGGCTCGTCGTACATGATCATGGTGGGATCGAGGGCGATCGCCCGCGCCAGCGCCACCCGCCGTGCCATGCCGCCGGAGAGTTCGCTGGGCATCAGGTCGCGGGCGCCCCGCAGGCCCACCGCCTCCAGCTTCATCAGCACCAGATGGCGGATGATCGCCTCCGGCAGGCGGGTGTGCTCACGCAGCGGGAAGGCGACATTCTCGAAGACCGAGAGATGGGTGAAGAGGGCCCCGCTCTGGAACAGCATGCCCATCTTCCGGCGCAGCCGATAGAGCCCTTCGCGCCCCACCCGGTGGACGCTCACGCCGTCCACCTCCACGCTCCCCTCCTGGGGGCGCCACTGGCCGCCGATGAGTCTCAGCAGGGTGGTCTTGCCGGTGCCGGAGGGCCCCATGATGCTGGTCACCTTGCCGCGCGGGATATCGATGTCCATGCCGTCGATGATCTGCCGCCCGCCGATGGCGAAACGAATGCCGCGCATACGCACCAGCAGGTCGTCGCTGTCGCTCTGGTTCATGGAAGTTGGCGCCCCTCCCGGCGGTTCCGGTCCATTAGAAAATTCTTATTATCCCCAAACTCCCTGTATGACACAAAACCTATTTCGCCGTCACCGGGGACCCAGGTGTGAGCAGCGCGGCGATCACCTCCGCCTGATGGAGGAACCGGGGGTCGGCGGCCCCCTCCAGAAAGAGCGTCTGGAGCGGAAGGGCGGGGTCGAGGAAGCCCTCCACGATCTCACGCAGCCTTCGCAGGTCCCCATGGGAGGCGTCGGCGATCCCCACCGAAAACCCGCCTCCCGCGCCGGGGCGCCACACCCCACGCTCGGGGTCGGGAAGAGCGGCGTGGCGGACCTCCACCCCCTCCGGGAAGCGCTCCAGGGAGGCGGGGGGCACCCCCTCCTCCAGCAACGCCCCGGCCAGTCGCTCACCGGCCGCCTCCAGCAGGGCCAGCGCCTCCTCCGGCTCCCCGGTGATCTCCAGCCATGGCCGGAAGGCGTCGTTCACCTCCTCCAGCCAGCCGATCACCTCCTCGACACCGGCTGGTCGCCAGACGGAGTCGGGAATCAGCACGGTCCGGAACTCGTTGGCGTAGTAGACCAGCCGCCACGCCTCCGGCAGGGTTTCGGGGTAGAAACCTGCCTCCCATCCCGGCAGTTCCCAGCCGCGACTGCCGATCCGCATGCCCGCCTCCTCTCCGTCATCCATCGTCGAACTCCCCGCCTCTCCACCGTTCGCGTCGTGCCGTGACCAGAAACCCTCCACCCTCTCCGGGAGAAGCGTGCCTCATGCTATAGTACCGCCTTTCGCACCGCCAGGAGCCTCTCCGCGTCGTCGAGGAACGGCCCGTGCCGATCCATCGTCCCCGCTTCCATGACCCGGAGGGGCTCCTGGAGGTTTTCGCCGCTGCAGCCCCGATCACCGATGACCCAATCGATCCTCGCCATTCTCGCCGGCTTCGCCCTGCTGCTCTGGGGTGCCGACCGCTTCGTCGCAGGGGCCTCCGCCACCGCCCGCAATCTGGGCGTGTCGCCCCTGCTCATCGGTCTCACCATCGTCGGCTTCGGCACCTCGGCACCGGAGATCCTCATCTCCGCCATGGCCGCCCTCGACGGCAACCCCGGCCTGGCGCTGGGCAACGCCATCGGCTCCAATATCACCAACATCGCCCTGATCATCGGCACCACGGCTCTGATCTCGCCGCTGCAGATCCATTCCGACACCCTCAAGCGGGAGTTTCCCATCCTGCTCGCCACCATGCTGGTGGCACTGGTGCTGCTCGCCGATGGCGATCTCAACCGCATCGACGGGGCGATCCTGCTCGCCGGACTCGGTTTCATGCTCTATTCGGTGGTCGGGCTCGGGATCCGCGACCGGGCCGACCCGCTCGGTGCAGAGTACGCCGCGGAGATCCCGACGGGAATGTCCACGCCGGTGGCGCTCGCCTGGCTGGTGGCCGGTCTGGCGCTGCTGCTGGTGAGTTCGCGGATGCTGGTATGGGGCGCCGTCAACCTGGCCACCATGCTGGGGATCAGCGACCTGATCATCGGCCTGACCATCGTCGCCATCGGCACCAGCCTGCCGGAGCTGGCGGCATCGGTGGTGAGCGCCCTGCGTGGCGAGGACGACATCGCCATCGGCAACGTCATCGGCTCCAACATGTTCAACCTGCTGGCGGTGATGGGACTGCCGGGGGTGATCCATCCGGCGGCGGTTCCACCGGAAGTGCTGGAGCGCGACTTCCTGATCATGATCGGCCTCACCCTCGTCCTGTTCGCCATGTCCCACGGCCTGCGCGGCCCGGGCAGGGTGAACCGCATCGAGGGGAGCCTGCTGCTGCTGGCCTTCGTCGGCTATCAGGGACTACTCTATTATCAGACCGTGGGGGCGGGGCGGTAGGCCCTCTCCCACCATCCATATCCAGGAGGCATCCATACCCATGGCAACCGAGACCTTCGAGGCCCAGAACATCAAGTGTGGCGGCTGCGCCCAGGCGATCCGCGACGGCCTGGGCGACCAGCCCGGCGTGACATCGGTGGAGGTGGAGATCGAATCGGGTCGGGTGACCGTCTCCGGCGAGAACCTCGACCGGGCATCGCTGGCGGCCAGGCTGGCCGAACTCGGCTACCCCGAGCGTACCTGACCCCTGGACCGCCTTCACATGACCATCGATCGCCTCGACGACGAGAAGCTCAAGGCGCTGGGCCGCGCGGTGATCGAGACCGAGGCGCGAGCGGTCTCCGCCCTGCTGGAACGGATCGACGACGCCTTCACCCGCGCCTGCCGCCACATGCTCCAGTGCCGCGGGCGCATCGTGGTGACCGGCATGGGCAAGTCGGGGCACGTGGGGGGCAAGATCGCCGCCACCCTGGCCAGCACCGGCACCCCCGCCTTCTTCGTCCATCCGGGAGAGGCGAGCCACGGCGACCTGGGGATGATCACCGCCGGCGACGTGGTGCTGGCCATCTCCAACTCGGGCGAGACCCAGGAGCTGCTCACCATCCTGCCCCTCATCAAGCGGCTGGAGGTGCCCCTGATCGCCATGACCGGCAACCCCCGCTCGACCCTCGCCCGGGCCGCCGACGAGCACCTGGACGTGGGGGTGGAGCAGGAGGCGTGTCCCCTCGGACTGGCCCCCACCTCCTCCACCACCGCCACCCTGGTGATGGGCGACGCCCTGGCGGTGGCGCTGCTGGAGACGCGGGGGTTCACCGCCGAGGACTTCGCCCGCTCCCACCCCGGCGGCAGCCTCGGTCGCAGGCTTCTGCTGCTGATCGAGGACGTGATGCGCACCGGCGAGGCGATCCCCCGGGTGCCGGAATCGGCCCTGCTGGTGGAGGCGCTGCTGGAGATCAGCCGCAAGGGGCTGGGAATGACCACCATCGCCGACGACCAGGGGCGGGTGATCGGCATCTTCACCGACGGCGACCTGCGACGCACCCTCGACCGGGGGGTGGACATCCGCACCACTCCCATCGCCCGGGTGATGACCCGCGACTTCAAGGCGGCCCGCAAGGAGTGGCTGGCCGCCGAGGCACTCAGCCTCATGGAGACCCACAAGATCAACGCCCTGCCGGTGGTGGACGACGACCATCGGGTGATCGGGGTGTTCAACATGCACGACCTGTTGCGGGCCGGCGTGGTATAGGCGGCCTGCCGGGGGAGACGAGATGCAGGACATACTGGAAAGGGCGAGCGTCGTCCGGGTGGTGATCTTCGACGTGGACGGGGTGCTCACCGACGGCAGCCTCTTCATCGGAGACGACGGCCAGGAGTACAAGGCCTTCAACAGCCGTGACGGCCACGGCATGAAGATGCTCCAGAAGTGCGGGGTGACCATCGCCATCATCACCGGCCGCACCTCCGAGGTGGTGCGCCATCGCATGGCCGATCTCGGCATCGAGCACGTCTACCAGGGGCAGCTCGACAAGGTGAGGGCATTCGATCACCTCCTGAGCGAACTGGGTGTCGAACCGCACGAGGTGGCCTACGTGGGTGACGACGTGGTGGATCTGCCGGTGATGCGGAGGGTGGGACTGGCGATCGCCGTCCGGGACGCCCACCCGCTGGTGAAACAGCACGCCCACTGGCAGACCCCCGCCGGCGGTGGTCGCGGCGCCGCCCGGGATGTGTGCGAGCTGATCATGGAGGCGCAGGGGGCACTCGACGCCGCCCTCGGCCACTACCTGGGAAACGGCTGAACCGTGTGGCGTCTCCTCTCGGGCCTGCTGCTGGTCGCCCTGCTGATCGCCGGGCTGTGGCTCGAGGAGCGCCTGCAACCGGCGATCACCCCGCCGATGGAGGTGGAGCGGCTGCCCGACTTCACCATGGAGGAGGCGGTGCTGGTGGTGATGGATCGGCAGGGACGCCCCGACTGGCGCGTCACCACGCCCCGCCTGATCCACGATCCACTGCGCCGTCAGGCGACTCTCGAGACCCCGCTGCTCGAACTCCTCTCCCGGGAGGGCCCTCCCTGGCGGATCACCGCCGGGCGTGGCGTGGTCCACGACCGGGCAGACCGCATCGACCTGCGGGGGGCGGTCACCCTGCGGCGGGAGGCGGCGGGAGGGGTGCGGCCGATGCGGATCGCTACCCGCGACGTCACCGTCCTGCCGCAGCGACGCCTGGCCCGGAGCGACGCGCCCACCCGTATCCAGAGCCTCCGGGAGCGGCTCGAGGGGGTGGGCCTGGAGGTGGACGCCAACCGCCGGCGGATCACCCTGCGACACGAGGTGAGGGGTACCCATGAGCCGTGACACTGCACTCCTCTGTGCCTGGATCACCGCCCTCTTCGGTTGGA
>JALTLT010000383.1 GCA_027001815.1 Gammaproteobacteria bacterium
TCGCCGGATGCCGGCGAGCAGGAGGCGGTCTTCCGCGAGGCGTGCGAACTGATCGCGGAGGTGCGGCGAAGGGGGGACGAACAGGGTGGACTGGAGGCGCTGCTGAGGGAATACGATCTCTCCTCGCGCGAGGGGGTGGTCCTGATGTGTCTGGCCGAGGCGCTGCTGCGCATCCCCGACGCGGCCACCGCCGACAGTCTCATTCGCGAGAAGCTCTCGGGCGGGGACTGGCGCCGTCACCTGGGCAGCAGCGAGTCACTCTTCGTCAACGCCTCCACCTGGGGATTGATGCTCACCGGACGGCTGGTGGGTGCAGCCGGCGAGGAGGGCTGGGAGGGGGTGCTGCAGCGCTGGCTCTCCGCCAGTTCCGAGCCGGTGGTACGGGCGGCGCTGCGCGAGGGGATGCGGATTCTCAGCCAGCAGTACGTGATGGGGCCCACCATCGACTCGGCACGGGAGCGGGCGGCGCGTTCCGCCGGGGAGGGGGACCGCTTCTCCTTCGACATGCTGGGCGAGGCGGCGGTGACCGCGCGGGATGCCCTGCGCTACCAGCAGGCCTACGTGGAGGCGATCGGTGCCCTCTCGCGGGGACCTCGCCCGACCGATCCCGGGGCGGCGGACGGCATCTCGTTGAAACTCTCGGCCCTCCATCCCCGTTTCGAATACGCCCAGGCCGACCGGCTGGAGGCAGAGCTGCTGCCGCGCCTGGAGACCCTGGCCGACCTGGCCGCCGAGGCGGGTATCGGGCTGACCATCGATGCCGAGGAGTGTGACCGCCTGGAACCAACCCTGTGGCTCTTCGAACGGCTGCTCTCTCTCGGGCGTCATCGCGAGTGGAGCGGCCTGGGGCTCGCCGTCCAGGCCTATCAGAAGCGCGCCCTGGCCGTGATCCAGTGGCTGGCGGAGAGGGCGGCGCATCATGGCCGCCGGATCACCGTGCGGCTGGTGAAAGGGGCCTACTGGGACACGGAGGTGAAGCGGGCCCAGCAGCAGGGGCTCAGCGACTATCCGGTCTTCGTCAACAAGGCCTCCACCGACCTCTCCTACCTGGCCTGCGCCCGCGAGCTGTTGCGCCACACGGACCGCATCCATCCCCGGTTCGCCACCCACAACGCCCACACCCTCGCGGCGGTCCACCGGATGGCACAGGGGCTTCCGCACGAGTTCCAGCGACTGCACGGCATGGGAGAGCTGCTCTACCGGGTTTTCCGCGCGCGCCACGGGCCCGTCCCGTGCCGGATCTACGCCCCGGTCGGTGGATACCGGGAGCTGCTTCCCTACCTGGTGCGGCGACTGCTGGAGAACGGCGCCAACACCTCCTTCGTCAACCGCATCCACGACCGGGCGGTGCCGGTGGAGCGGATCGCTGCTGATCCGACGGAACAGGTGGCGTCGCTGCTGGAGGCCGGCACCTTCCGCATCCCCCCTCCGCCGCGTCTCTACGGTGAGGCGTGGCGCAACTCCGAGGGAGTGGATCTGACCGCTCCGGACCAGATCGAGTGGCTGGAACGGGGCCTGGCGGAGGCGGAGGTACGCTCCTGGCGGGCCGAGCCGCTGCTCGCCGGCACCCTCGCACCGGGGCGCTGGCGCGAAGTGCGGTCACCGGCGGAGCAGCAGCGGCTGGTGGGGGAGGTGATGGACGCGGAGGCGACCGCCGTGGCGGGGGCGGTCGAGGCGGCGGGTGACGCCTTCGACGGCTGGGAGGAAAGGCCGCTGGAGGAGCGTGCTGTCACCCTCGAGCGGGTCGCCGATGCCCTCCAGGGGGCGCTGCCGCGACTGGTCTGGCTGGCGGCCCGGGAGACGGGGCGCACCCTCCCCGACGGGGTCGCCGAGGTGCGCGAGGCGGTGGAGTTCTGCCGCTACTACGCCATGCAGGCGCGGCGCCTGCTGGGGGAGGCGCACTTGCCGGGGCCGGCCGGCGAGAAGAACCTGCTGCGCCCGCGCGGCCGCGGCCCCTTCGTCGCCATCAGCCCCTGGAACTTCCCCATCTCCATCTTCGCCGGTCAGATCGCCGCCGCCCTGGTGGCGGGCAACCCGGTGATCGCCAAGCCGGCGGAACAGAGCGCGCTGACCGCCGCGGAGGTGGTACGGATCTTCCACGCCGCCGGCGTACCACGGGAGGTGTTGCAGTTCCTGCCTGGTGCGGGCGAGACGGTCGGGGCCGCCCTGGCGGCCGACCCGCGAATCGCCGGTGTGGTCTTCACCGGCTCCACCGAGACGGCGCGGGCCATACACCGGGCCATGGCCGCCCACGACGGTCCCATCGGGCGTCTGGTGGCGGAGACCGGCGGCATCAACGCCATGATCGTCGACAGCTCGGCGCTGCCGGAACAGGTGGTGCGCGACGTGATACGCTCCGCCTTCGACAGCGCCGGGCAACGCTGTTCCGCCCTGCGGGTGCTCTTCCTCCAGGAGGAGATCGCCGACACCGTGGAGGAGATGCTGTTCGGCACCATGGATCTGCTCCGGGTGGGCGATCCGATCCGGCTCCGGACCGACGTGGGGCCGGTGATCGATGCTGCGGCCCTGGCCGCCGTGGCCGAACACGTGGCGGTGATGGAGGGACAGGGGCGGCTGCTGCACCGGGCCCCGCTGACCCCGGAGGTGGCCGAGGCGGGCCACTTCATCGCCCCCTGCGTGTTGAGGCTCGAGTCGATGGGGGAACTGAGGCGGGAGGTGTTCGGGCCGGTGCTGCACCTGGTCCGCTACCGCGCCCGGGATCTCGACCGGGTGCTGCAGCAGATCCGCGACTCCGGCTACGGTCTCACTCTCGGCATCCACACCCGCATCCAGGGGCGGGCACGGGCCATCGCCCGCCGGGCGCGGGTGGGCAACGTCTACATCAACCGCGACATGATCGGCGCCGTGGTGGGGGCGCAGCCCTTCGGCGGCGAGGGCCTCTCGGGCACCGGCCCCAAGGCGGGGGGGCCCTTTACCCTCACCGCCTTCATCGCCGAACAGACCCTCACCGACAACATTGCCGCCATCGGCGGTGACCCGGAACTGCTGTCGCTGAAGAGCGAGTGAGCGGAGGGGAAGCTTCCCCGGGAGCGCCGACTGCCGTGGGTTCGACGGCCGGGGGAAACACTCTCCCGCTTCTCGTCACGCCGCTCCCGCGGCGCGACGCACCAACGGGACGCTCCCGCGTCCCACAGGGGTTCGGAGTGGCGCCGTCTCCTGCACGGCGCGGGAGCGCCGTCCGTGGGTGCCGGGTGACGCCGGAGGACCGACGTCACCAGAAGAACACTGCTGCCGCCAGGAAATTCCCCTGGGATCTCAGCGGTTGACCCGGTGCTCGATGAGGTTCTCCACCACCGAGGGGTCGGCGAGCGTGGAGGTGTCGCCCAGGTTGTCCAGCTCGTTGGCGGCGATCTTGCGCAGGATGCGACGCATGATCTTGCCGGAGCGGGTCTTGGGCAGGCCGGGGGCCCACTGGATCACGTCGGGGGTGGCGATGGGGCCGATCTCCTTGCGCACCAGTTGCACCAGCTCCTTCCTGAGGTCGTCGCTCGGTTCCGCCCCCTTCACCAGTGTGACATAGCAGTAGATGCCCTGTCCCTTGATGTCGTGGGGGAAGCCCACCACCGCCGCCTCGGCGACCGCCTCGTGCAGCACCAGGGCACTCTCCACCTCGGCAGTGCCGAGCCGGTGGCCGGAGACGTTGAGGACGTCGTCCATGCGGCCGGTGATCCAGTAGTAGCCGTCGGCATCACGCCGCGCGCCGTCGCCGGTGAAGTAGTAACCGGGATAGGTCTTGAAATAGGTGTCGATGAAGCGCTGGTGGTCGCCGTAGACGGTTCGCATCTGGCCCGGCCAAGGGCGGGTGATCACCAGGGCACCGCTCGCCTCGCCATCCCCCTCGATGAGCCGGTTGGTGGTGGTGTCGATGATGCCGGGCACCACGCCGAAGAAGGGGCGGGTGGCGGAGCCGGGCTTGAGGGCGGTGGCCCCGGGCAGCGGGGTGATGAGGTGACCGCCGGTCTCGGTCTGCCACCAGGTGTCGACGATGGGGCAGCGCCCGTCGCCCACCACCCGGTAGTACCACTCCCACGCCTCCGGATTGATCGGCTCGCCGACCGTGCCGAGCAGCCGCAGGCTCCGGCGCGAGGTCTTCTTCACCGGCTCGTCGCCCTCGCGCATCAGGGCGCGGATGGCAGTGGGGGCGGTGTAGAATTGCTTCACCTGGTGCTTGTCCACCACCTGCCAGAAGCGCGAGGCGTCGGGATAGTTGGGTACCCCCTCGAACATCAGGGTGATGGCGCCGTTGGCCAGGGGGCCGTAGACGATATAGGTGTGGCCGGTCACCCAGCCCACGTCGGCGGTGCACCAGTAGATGTCGCCGTCGTGATAGTCGAAGGTGTACTTGTGGGTGATCGCGGCGTAGACCAGGTAGCCGCCGGTGGTGTGCAGTACCCCTTTGGGTTTGCCGGTGGAGCCGGAGGTGTAGAGGATGAACAGCGGATCCTCTGCGTCCATCTCCTCGGGGGGGCAGTCGGTGGAGGCCTTGCCGGTCTCCTCGTGGTACCAGATGTCGCGCCCCTCTACCCAGTGGATGTCGCCGCCGGTGCGCCGCACGGTGAGGACGGTATGGACGTTGGGACACGACTCCAGGGCCTTGTCGGTATTGGCCTTGAGGGGGACCCGCTTGCCGCCGCGCACCCCCTCGTCGGCGGTGATCACCACCCGGCAGTCGGAATCGAGGATGCGGTCCTTGAGCGACTCCGGCGAGAAGCCGCCGAACACCACCGAGTGGACCGCCCCGATACGGGCACAGGCGAGCATCGCATAGGCCGCCTCGGGGATCATCGGCATGTAGATGCAGACCCGGTCGCCCTTCTTCACGCCGCGGCTCTTGAGGACGTTGGCCAGCCGCGTGACGTGCTCGTAGAGCTCGCGGTAGGTGATCTTCTCGTCGTCGGCGGGATCGTCGCCCTCCCAGATGATCGCCACCTGGTCGCCGCGGCTCTCGAGATGGCGGTCGATGCAGTTGTAGCAGGCGTTGAGCTTGCCCCCCTCGAACCAGCGGATGTAGAGGTTGGAGGCGTCGTAGCTCCAGTCGCTCACCTTGTCCCACGGCTTGAACCAGGTGACGAACTTCTCGGCCTGCTCGGCCCAGAAGCCGTCAGGGTCGTCCACGGAACGCTGGTACATCGCCCCGTAGGTGGCCTCGTCGATGTGGGCCTGGGCGGCGAACTCGGGGGGAACGGGGTAGACTTTTTCCTCGGACATGGCCTTCTCTCCTCGGTTGTTGTACTGGTTCTTGCCCTGGGAGCAGCTCCAGAGTGCCCACACGGCCCGCGGGGGGGGGGAGGGCGGAGTCCTACTCCAGATTATTCATCATTTTCCGCCTTTTCGCGACCGTCGCCGGAGGTGGCTCCCATCCACAGGAGCGCTGCCTCGTCGCTGGGGATCACCCGCTCCTTCAACAGCACCTTTCCGCCTGCGGTCCGCCAGGCCAGCAGCGCCTCGGCATTCTCGGCCCGTACCAGCCGGGGTTCGCCCAGTTGACGGGTGAGCTGTCGGCGAAGCGTATCGTGGTAACGGCGTCGGTAGATCACCTTGATGCCGCTGATCCTCCCTTCGCGGAAATAGAGGGTGACGTAACGGGAGGGGATCTCGTTGAAGACGCCGATCTCCGCCCGGCAGAGTCGATCACCGAAATAGCTGGGGCGGTCGGCGCACTCCCATGCCAGGGAGGCGAAGAGTTTCATCAACTCTCCCTCCTTGAATTCGGTGGTGAGCGGTGCCAGGTTCATCTCCATGGTGGGGTTGCCCAGCAGCCAGAGCATCACCGTATCGGTGCGTCGCTGGCCGTCCTCGGTGAGCAGCAGCCACCAGGCGGGGGCGATCACCATCGCGAGCAACATCAGGTTCTTGTAGAGTCGGTTGATCTTCATGGTCGGGTCAGGAACTGTCGCAGGGGTCGGGGTGGCCTGGGGGAGATATCCATCACCAGGGCGAGGAAGAGTTCGGCGGTGCTCAGGGCGTCGCTGAGGGCGTTGTGTGCCTTGTAGCGTGGCAGATTGTAGCGTGGCCGCAGGTTGAAAAGGCGCAGGTCCCCCACCTGAATGCTGTGGTTTCGCCGCTCGAAGATGCGGTGGGCCAGATGCAGGGTGTCGATGGTGGGGATGACGAAAGGCCCACCATAGAGCCTCCGGCACGCCGCGTCCAGAAACCGCTGTTCGATCTTCGCATAGTGGGCCAGCAGGACGCGACCCGCCAGTCGCCGGAGCAGGGTCGGCATGACCTCTTCCAGCGGTCGGCCGGTGGCCGAACGGTCGTCGGTGATCTCGTGGATGATGGCGGCATCCTCCGGGATCGCCTCGTCCACCTGCACGATCTGGTGCCAGGCGCTGCCCAGGTGGATCACCAGGTGACGGATGGAGACCATGCCGATGCTGAGGATGCGGTCCCGTCGGGGATCGAGGCCAGTGGTCTCGAAGTCGAGGGCGACGATCTCGACGGCATCGCAGTCGGCGTCCCGGGGTGGGAAGGGGGTGGCCAGGTAGTCGTGCAGTGGTCCTTCCCCCACCCGGGCAAGGGCCCGCCGCCGACGCCGCTCCGGCGAAAGCAGCCGATCCAGCAACGTCATCCCAGCGAACCTGCATGGTGGCGGTGGGCCATCGCCTCCTGCATGGTCTGGATTACCCGGAAGGCGTCCTTGAGATGATCCCGCTCGAGTTCGGAGAGTTCGCCCGGCGGCAGGTAGTTGTCGGGTTTGAGGCCGTTGCGGAGCTGTTCGGCCTGGTGGCGGATGCGCAGGCTGGCGATGAACTCCAGGGCGTCCTCCAGGTTCTCGGCCATCTCTTCGCTCAGGGCACCGCACTGGGCAGCGGCGCGCAGTCGTTCGGTGGTGTTGACCGCCTCCAGCCCCTCCGCGAGCGCATAGACCCTCGCCAGGTCGGTGATCGGGACGATACCGCGGTGCTTGATGTCGAGGGTGTCGTGGTGTTCACCGTCGCGGATCAGGACGAAGGTGCGGAAGAAGCCCAGCGGCGGGCGATGGGTGAGCGCATTGGCCACCATGTGGGCGATGAAGATGCGGTTGCGGCGGCTCATGGCCAGCACCTCCGGCTGCAGCTCGCGGAACAGCGACTCGTCGCCGTGGATGGGCCGCAGGTCGAAGAAGATGCTGGAGAGCATCAAGGCCTTCGGTTCCGGCCTCTCGATCCAGGTGTGGAAGTAGCGTCGCCAGGTGGCGAGCGGCTGCCGCCACTCCGGGTTGGTGGCCATGGCGTTGCCAGGGCAGTAGATGAATCCGCAGGCGTCGAGGCCGTCGCTGACGAAGCGCGCCAGTTCCTCGAAGTATTCACCGTGGCTCTCTTCGCTGTAGTCGTCGGCAAGGATCAGGGCGTTGTCCTGGTCGGAGTGGCTGGTCTGTTCCCGCCTCGCCTGGGAGCCCCCCGCCATCCAGACGTAGGGGACGGGCGGCGGGCCGAGCCGCTCCTCCGCCATCTCCAGGAGACGCGCGGTCAGGGAGTCGGTGACGCAACTGATCGCCTCGCCGATGTGGTGGGCGGTGGCGGAGGCGGCGGCGAGCTGAAGCTGCAGGGCAGGCAGTCGCTGGCTGATGGTGGTCAGCTCCTCCACCCCCTTTGCCTTGCGGATGTCACCGGTCATGTAGACGGGGTGGTTGCTCTGCTGCCGGGCAATGTCGGAAGAGGAGAGCATCCCCGCCAGTCGTTCTCCCTCCAGCACCGGCAGGTGATGGACCCGCAGGCGCGCCATGGTCATCAGCGCCTCGATCAGCAGCGTGTCCCGCTGGACCGTGATGGGGTTGGCGGTCATGATCTCGCGGACCGGTCCCTCCACCGCCAGTCCCTCGGCCACGCAGCGCCTGCGCAGGTCGCTGTCGGTCACCATCCCGGCCAGTCGGCCGTCGTCGAGCAGCAGTACCGAGGAGACGCCCTCACGGGTCATGAGCCGGGCCGCCTCGCGAATGGAGGCATCGCACTCGAGGGTGACCGGCGGACGCTGCAGAAGGGTGCCCACTTCGGTGGCCAGCCATGCCGCCTCGCCCTGGCCAGGTGCCTGGATGGTGTGCAGGGCGTACTTGAGCCGCTCCTTGAGGGAGGTGCTGAAGTGTCTGTCGAACGGCTCGGAACTCCCCATCAGCCTCTTCACCTGGCGACAGGGAATCAGGTAGAGAAGGGTGTCCTCGGTCGCCTCGCCCGTCAGGTCGCCGGCCAGGTCCAGGAGCTGGCAGCCGGCCGCATGGATGTCGCCCTCACCCAGCTTCTCGTGCAGTCGTCCCTGGGCGTCGCGCAGTTCGATGGCGCCGCTGCGCACGATATAGAGAGAGTCTTCGTCCGAAGAGGGGGGGAAGGGAGAACCGCGCCGGAGATAGCGGATCGAGAGATGCTCCGGAAGCTCGTCCAGGAGTTCGTCCGGGAGCAGATTGAACGGGGCGTGGCCGGCCAGGAAGCCGCGGATCTCCTGCAGTTCGATTTCCATGAGGCAGTCCGTCGGAGATGTCGAAGGGCTTTACCATGGAGGGTCTCTCCCCCCATGGTAAAGCCTTCCACCAGGGAAGGGGGAGGGCACCGTCCCATCCGGTGCCCTCCCGAGTGGGTGTGACTCAGTGGCCGATCGCCGCGCTGGCCCCCTTGGGCACGCGGATATCCTCCACCAGGTGCTGGATGTGGTCCGGAGGCGGAGCGGTCATCTTGGAGACGGTGATCGCCACCGCGAAGTTGATCAGTGCGCCGATGGCACCGAACGACTCCGGCTGGATACCCAGGAACCAGTTGTCCGGGGTGTTGGCGGCCATCGCCGTTCCGGGGATGAAGAACCAGCCCTTGAACCAGAAGATGTAGATCAGGGTGGAGAGCAGGCCCACCAGCATCCCGACCACGGCTCCGGTCCGGTTCATGCGCTTGTTGAAGATCCCCATCATCAGTGCCGGGAAGATGGAGGAGGCCGCCAGACCGAAGGCGAGTGCCACCACCTGGGCAGCGAATCCCGGTGGATTCATGCCCAGCAATCCGGCCACCACGATGGCGCCCGCCATGGCGATGCGTCCCGCCAGCAGTTCCCCCTTCTCGGTGATGTTGGGGAAGAAGACCCCCTTCATCAGGTCGTGGGAGATGGAGGAGGAGATGGCCAGCAGCAGCCCCGCAGCAGTGGAGAGCGCGGCGGCCAGACCACCCGCCACCACCAGTGCCACCACCCAGTTGGGCAGCTTGGCGATCTCGGGGTTGGCGAGCACCATGATGTCGCGGTCCACCTTGGTCATCTCGTTGCCCTTCCAGCCCCAGGCGGCTGCCTTTTCGGCGAAGGCCTTGTTCTTGTCGTTGTAGTACTGGATGCGTCCATCGCCGTTCTTGTCCTCGAACTTGAGCAGGCCGGTCACCTCCCAGTTGCGGAACCATTGGGGACGCTCGTCGTACTTCAGGTTGGCGGTAGCCTCACCCACCGGACCGGTCTGGATGGTGTTCATGAGGTTGAGACGCGCCATGGAGCCGACCGCCGGGGCCGTGGTGTAGAGGATGGCGATGAAGACCAGCGCCCAACCGGCCGAGGAGCGTGCCGCCCGTACGCTCGGCACGGTAAAGAAGCGGATGATCACGTGGGGCAGACCCGCGGTGCCGATCATCAGCGACAGGGTGAGCATCACCATGTTGAGGCTCGTCCCCTTCTGTGCCGTATAGGCGGCGAAGCCGAGATCGGTCACCACCTGATCGAGCTTGTCCAGCATGAAGGTGCCGGAACCGTCAGCGGAGGTGGAGATGAGACCGAGCTGGGGAAGGGGGTTGCCGGTGATGTTCAGGGAGATGAAGATGGCCGGCACGGTATAGGCGAAGATCAGTACCACGTACTGGGCGATCTGGGTATAGGTGATGCCCTTCATGCCACCCAGCACCGCGTAGATGAAGACGATCGCCATGCCGATCATGACGCCGCTCTCGAAGTCCACCTCGAGGAAACGGCTGAAGGCGACGCCGACGCCCTTCATCTGACCGATCACGTAGGTGATGGAGGCGACGATGAGGCAGAGTACCGCCACCATGCGCGCGGTCTGCGAGTAGTAGCGCTCACCGATGAATTCCGGCACGGTGAACTTGCCGAACTTGCGCAGGTAGGGCGCCAGCAGCATCGCCAGCAGCACATAGCCGCCGGTCCATCCCATGAGATAGACCGATGCGTCGAAGCCCTTGAAGGCGATCAGGCCGGCCATGGAGATGAAGGAGGCGGCGGACATCCAGTCGGCGGCGGTTGCCATGCCGTTGGCGACCGGGTGTACACCCTTGCCGGCGACATAGAACTCACCGGTGGTACTGGCACGTGCCCAGAAGGCGATGCCGATGTAGAGGGCGAAGGTGGCGCCCACTACCAGATAGGTCAGAGTCTGCAGGTCCATGATAGATTTTCCCCCCTCAGTCTTCGTGCACGTCGAACTTGCGATCGAGTGCATTCATTTTTTTTGCATAGATGAAGATCAGCGCGACGAAGGTGTAGATGGACCCCTGCTGTGCGAACCAGAAGCCAAGGCCGGCGCCACCGATGCGAATGGAGTTGAGTGGTTCGGCGAGAATGATGCCGAAGAGATATGAGACCACGAACCAGATGGACAGCAAGGTGAGTACCAGGCGGATGTTCGCACGCCAGTAGTCTGCGGCGTTGCTGTTGCTCATGAGTCGATCCTCCGCTGTTGTTGTGATGATGACGGAACGGTTGTTGCGGGTGGCCGGCCTCCGGAACCGGCTGTCGAGTGCTCTCCTGCAGTCGCCTCTTCCCCGGTGGTGTCCGCGGACAACGACTGGAGGGGCTGCGTCGCCGCTGCCCTTCCCCATTGACCGGGAGGGGTCCCCGGGGTTGGAACGCTGGTCGATTCCGATCGTGCCGGCGTTGGGCCACCCCCATCGAC